>DATHEN010000199.1:0-3124 GCA_035318565.1 Polyangiaceae bacterium | reverse complement strand
TCGCTGGGCTGACGCTCGGGGACCGGGCCTGAGCCGCAAGGGCGGCGCCGGACCTTCCGATCACAAAGCCATCACGATCGCCGGGCAAACCGTGATGGTCCCCGTGTTCACGCACGCTTCCGCGCACTCCCCGTTCTCCGTCGAGCTGCTGGCGCTCGAAGGCGCCGCCGTGCTGCGCCGAAATGGCTCACCGGTTGCCGACATCGCCTTTCCAACGGAGCCGCGCTTTTATGCGCGCTCCACCGCTGACGGCATCCCATACTGGAAGATCGCCGTACTGCACGGGCGCGATGTGCTGGCTACCACGGTGCTGCAAACGTGCGTGCGCTACAAGCAGCGCGCCACGTCGTGCCAGTTCTGCGCGATTGGCCAGTCGCTTTCCAGGAAGGCGACGCTCGCCGAGAAGACCCCCGCGCAGCTCGCAGAAGTGGCGAAGGCCGCGGTCGAGCTCGATGGCGTGACGCACATGGTGCTGACGACCGGAACGCCACCCGGCGAGGATCGCGGCGCGCGCGTGCTGAGCGCGGCCGCAGAAGCCATCAAGACCGCCGTCGATCTACCCATTCAGGCGCAGTGTGAGCCGCCTTCGGACCATGCCTGGTTCGATCGCCTCGCCGATTCGGGCGTGGATACGTTGGGCATGCACCTCGAGGCAGTGACGGACAGCGTGCGGCGGCGCATCATGCCTGGCAAGGCCGAAGTCTCCGTGAGCGCGTACATGGGCGCGTTCACGCGCGCTGTCGAAGTGTTCGGCCGAGGTCAAGTCACCACCTACATCCTGGCCGGCCTTGGCGACTCCCGCGAAGCCATTCTGGATGCTTGCCGCACTCTGGTTCGGCTGGGGGTCTACCCATTCGTGGTGCCGTTCGTACCGATCGCGGGCACGCCACTCGAACACCACGCTGCTCCCACTGCGGAGTTCATGGATGACCTGCTGAGCGAAGTGGCGAGCATCCTCGAAATTGCGCGGCTGAGCAGTGCTCACATCAAGGCGGGGTGCGGACGCTGCGGCGCCTGCTCCTCGCTGCGCGCGCAGGAGACGGCGCGTGCTTGACGGCAGCGGCCCGTTCGCCGCGCCCGTGTACCGCGCAGCCCACGTTACGACGGAGCTGGCGCGCGAGCCCTGGCAAATGGCGGCCTACTTCGCATTGCGGCAGGCCATTTTCGTGCGCGAGCAGGCGCTGTTCGCCGCATCCGACTGCGACGCAGCCGACCTTCACGCAACTCCGATCGTCGCGCTCAGTCACATGGCCGGGATGCCGGATGACGTGATCGGAGTCGTGCGCATCTACGAAACGGAGCCGGACGTCTGGTACGGAGGGCGCCTGGGAGTGAGCGCGGCATACCGCGCGCGCGCCGCCGTGGGACGCGAGCTCGTGCGCAAAGCGGTTGGCACGGCGAACGCGCGCGGCTGCCAGCGCTTCCTCGCGACGATCCAGCGCAGCAACGTGCCCTACTTCGAACGACTGCATTTCAGCTCCCTCTTCGAGCTCAGCGTGTGTGGAACAGCGCACCACTTGATGCAGGCCGACTTGCATCGATACCCCGCGATTCCCGCGCAGAGCGGAGAAAGGCACGCTGCGTGAAACTGGATGGCTATGCTTTGAAGCAGCTCAGTGAAATGCTCGTGGTGCGCGCAGAGCTCGAGTTCAAGCGCGACATTCAGCTCGCGGCGCGCATGTTCCCGCGCAGAACTCGGAGCGCCTGGTTTCCCTCGCAGGAGCGCATCATCAACGGTGATGACGCCGCGGCGCTGCCCGGTCCCGATGGCTACACTCTGTTCGCCGCCGAAGGCATGCGGCCGGAGTTCGTCGCAGCGGACCCATGGTTTGCAGGATTCAGCTCGGTGCTGGTCAATGTGAACGACATCGCCGCTATGGGCGGACGACCCTGGGCCGTGGTGGATGTTCTGTTCCTGGGCTCCGGCGTCAACGAACGCTTGCTCGAAGGCATGGCGGAGGCCAGCGCCGTGTTCGGAGTACCCGTCGTCGGCGGACACACGACCCGGATCAACGCGCCTTCTGCGCTGGCCGTGGCCGTGGTCGGTAAGGCAAAGCGCCTGATTTCGAGCGCGGCTGCGCGCCCAGGACAGGTGCTGCTTTCCGCGGTGGATCTGCGGGGCAGCTTCCGGGGCCCGGGAGGCAATTTCAACGCGGCGACCACAGCGCCCGGCCGCCAGCTGCGCGCGCAGCTCGAAGTACTGCCGGAGCTCGCTGAAAACGCTCTGGTCTGCGCGGGCAAGGACATCAGCATGGCGGGCACGTGCGGCACGCTGCTCATGCTGCTCGAAGCGTCCGGTACGGGTGCCGTGTTGGATCTGGCGCGTTTGCCGGCGCCAAGCGCCGTCGATCCGCTGCGTTGGCTGAGTGCGTTTCCGAGCTTTGGGTTCTTGCTCAGCGTAGAGCCGAAGCACGTCAACGCGGTGTGTGCGCGTTTCGACGCCGTGGGCGTCGTGTGCGCTCCCATCGGCGAGCTCACGAGCAGCCGAAAACTCGAGCTCCACTACGAAGGCGAAAGCGCCCTCTACTGGGACCTCGCGCAGGCGTCGCTGACAGGCTTCGGCGGCGCAGGCGAAACGGAGTGAAACATGCCCGAGGTGTACTTCCGCATCCAATGGCCGAACGGCGACGTCCACGACTGCTACTCGCCGTCCACGATCATCGAGCAGCATCTGGAGGTCGGCACCGAATACTCGGTGAGCGAGTTCGTCGAGCTCGCGAGTCGCACGCTCGGCATCGCTTCGGAGCGCGTGCGCGCCAAGTACGGTTACACGTGCAGCTCGGCGCTCGATCAATTGAGCCGCATCCGCTCGACTTCGCGTGAGTTTCTCGAAACTGCCCAGCACGGCCCAGTCAAGGTGCTGGCCGTGCAGCGTGCACCCTTTCGAATAGACAGAAAGAAAGCCGATGAGTGAACACTATCCCGTGCTGATCGTGGGAGCCGGGCAAGCGGGCCTGTCCGTCAGTTACCTACTCAAGCAGCGCGGCATCGAGCACGTGCTCCTCGAAAAGAACAGCGTCGCGAGCGCGTGGCAAGACGCGCGTTGGGACACGTTTTGCCTCGTCACGCCGAACTGGCAGTGCCAATTGCCCGGCCACCCCTACCGCGGCACGGACCCACACGG
>DATHEN010000198.1:0-3027 GCA_035318565.1 Polyangiaceae bacterium | reverse complement strand
CTTCACCGCGATCATGATCTCGCCTCCGGTTGATACTCGTGGCTCGTCAATCCATAGGTCCAGGCGTTCGCTGCACGCGCCGTCGTCATCTCAGGTGGCACACTCAGCACGAACTCTCGCCCGGTAGCGCAGCGCACGCGGAGAAAGCGCGACGATCCCGCATCGGGTAGCTCGCACTCGATCAGCGTTCCGATCTGTGGATCGCGATCCGCGTTCACGACGCGCGTCGGCAGGCGCTCGATTAGCTTCCCCCAGCCGACGATTTCCGCCGCAGCGCGGCGCTGCTCGATGTTCGGCCACGTGAGTGCGATGGACGGATCCAGCGTCTCGCGCCGCTCGATCCATTCGGGCGGTACGCCGACACCGTGCCAGGCGTAAACAGCGTGGCCGTCGCGAAACTCTTGCGCTGGACCGCGCTCGCCGTGAAGACGGCGCGAGTCATCGAGCTGAATCTGCAGCGGCCGCTCCGAGCAGAACACGACGCGCTCGAATGGAAACCAGCACCCGCTCGCGCGCTGCAGCGCATCCCACTCCGCCAGCAGCTCACGATAGTGAGAGCTGACTACCCCGAGCGCATGCTCGCTCGCGACGTAGCAGCCAACCCAACCCTGGCCATCACCGCCGCGGACCCCGCCGACGGGCTGCATGGCTTGCCCATCGGCCGGGATCGAGACGCGGATCCCTGTCTGGCTCCACAGCTGGCTCTGCAGCTCTGCCCAGAAGCGATCTCCGAGCTGACTCCAAGGCCCGGTCCAGAGTTGCGAACCGAGCATGCTCTCGAGCGTGAAGCGCCGCAGCCCGCTCTCGCTAAGGTGCGCATCGAGGAGAACACCGAGATCGATGGTGCGCTCGCTAGCAGCCTCCTCCAAGGCCGCGTGAAGTTCCACGGCATAGAAGGTTCCAGAGTACCTGGGCCAGCGCCCGTAGCAGTCGCCGATCTCGTTCGGGATCTGAAATCCATGCTGCCACTCGAGCCCGCTCTCGAGTCCGGCCCGGTCGAGCACGACCTGGAGATACTCACCGATCGCGCTCTCGAGCGCGTCCCAAAGCTTGCATCGCAGCTCTTCGCGGATCTGGCTGCCAACATGGCGGCCGATCAGGCCGAGGAAGAGTGTCCCGGCCCAATCTTTGAACTCACGCTCGCGCTCGCATTCTTGCAGGTCGTTCTGCAGGATCAGATTGCACGCGAGCACGCAGGCAAGCGGGCTGCCCAACCACACGAAGCGCGGCGCGGGCTTACCGATGCGCTCATAGAAGCGCGTGATGATCCGCTCGCTGGCGGCGCGATCGGCGGGCAAAGTCGACAGACCGGACACGCGATACGCCTCGAGCGTTTCCGAGATCATACGTGCCTCTGCGTCGCTGAGATGGGTCGCGGTCTCTTCCGGCATCGCTGTGTTGTCCTTTCAGCACGAGTGGATCGATCGTGGCAGTCGTTGCTCACCTGACGTCTTGCAGTGCCGCACGTGTCGCCGCCGAGAGGGCCTGGCGCAGCCACGCCGCCCAAGGCCCCACGTGCTCGAGCGAGTAAGCGGCGATCTGCGCGGTCCCGGCGCCCGCCACCTGCGTGAAGACCGCACCGTCGTGATTGGCCGTGCTCCATAGCGCGGGCAAGAACCCATAGCCGTAGCCTGCTGCCGCGTAGGCAATGATCTCGGTCGCCACTGCGCACTCCACAATCCTCGCCGGCACGAGCCGATGTTCCGCGAGCCATCGTTCGCTGGTGTCGGCGAGCCGGCGCGAAGCGCGGCGCGGTGAGTGCGCGTACAACAGGGAAGCCAGCACCTCCAGAGACAGCGCCCCGTCGACCCAGGCGCGCTCGGGAACCACCAGGGCGAGGGGTTGTTCGCTGACCAGCGACGTTTCGATGCCTCTGCGCTTCGACAACTCGGGCAACGCGTAGCAGATCGCGATGTCGAGCTCGTGGCTGGAGAGCGCCCGCGCTTGCTTTTCGCTGGTCAGCTCGAACAGTCGCGCGTCGAAGTCAAAGACGCCGTTCGCCTTTGCCTGGCTGCGCAAGGCTTTCTCGACCAGCGGTCGCATCACGCGGATGAAACCGATGCGCAACACCGGCTGTTCGCGCGCCAGTCGATCGCGCGTTCGCGCGAGCTCCGCCAGCGCGAGGCGGACCACCTGTTCCACGAGCTCACCGCGTGTCGAGAGACGACCGCTGGCACCTGCTTCGAAGAGGCCGCCGCCGAAGTGCTCCTGCACGCGGTCGATGTGGCGGCCGATCGTGGTCGGTGCGGCTCCGAGCCGTTTTGCGGCGCGCACTTGGCTCCCGGTCTCGACCACTGCGATGAACGAGTGCATGTGGTCCAGGGCGAGTGAGTCGGCATTGGTGGCTGGGCGCTCGAGAGTCGGCATCTCCCGACCGTTGCCATGCAGGCCGACGGCGGCGCAAGCAGGATCATGCGTTGTCTGCATAGTTGGGCGCCCGTGCCCGCGCGTCCGTCCCTGCTCGTATTTCGCTCGTCTTTGCAGTTTCACAGGGACCCTATGGCGCCATCCTGCAGCGAGACCTTCCGTCCCGCGAGAGGAAGCTCTGGCCAGGCCTATGCACAATTCGCATAGCCAACGACCGGCCCCGGATTGCTGCTAGTGCCGCTCGATGTACTTCCGCAGTTCGTCGAGGCGCTTCAGGGTCGCGCTGGCGGAATGCAAGCTGAAGTCAGGAGGCGCAAAGACCGTGCGGTCGACTCCCAGCGCAGCATAGCTTTCGAGCATCCGCTCCGACTCGCCGCCCCATGCGAAGAGTGTGATCGAGACCTGTGAAGGATCGCGACCGCCCTCCGGACGATGATTCTTCAGCTCATCTGCGTTCCATCCGGCGCCCACACCCAAGATGAATCGCGAGCCGCTCAGTGCATCGAGAGTTGCAGTGGTGCAAGCCAAGTCCAACAAGTCATGCTCGAGCGCGAGGCACATTCCAGTGCCGAGTTTAAGGGTGGATGTGGTTGTGGCTGCGGCCATCAAACGAAAGAAACGGATTCATGATGTGCGCGTAGCCTGCCGGCATGGCGATGC
>DATHEN010000197.1:0-2610 GCA_035318565.1 Polyangiaceae bacterium | reverse complement strand
CGGTCCGTACTTGACGATGCGGACGCGGCCCTCCTTGTTGGTGATGAACAGCCGGTTCGAGCCGTCCGGCGCCCACGCCATCCCCGTGATCTGGCGGTCGTCCAGCGCATGCCACATCGTCTCCACGAAGCTGGCGTCGTCCACGACGTCCGCGTGTGCGATGGCGGGCGCGAAAACACAGAGCAGCGCGCCCCAACGCAACAGGATGCGGGTCAGCATGGGCGCAAGTATGGCCAACCCACGGTGCATGCACCACTGTGGGCGTGACGATGTGGTCCGTGTGCCCACCGCGAGCGCACAATGGGGTTCGCGCGTGTTCCTCCCGGCGCGAACGATCCGATATCATCTCGAGCGTTTACGGATCCGGCGGGTGGAACGTTACGACATCTATCTGCGCGGTTTCTCGAGCAGCGAGCCTGCCGTCGCGGGGTTGCAGCGTGTGTTCGGCATCGACCCCAAACGCGCGGCCGAGCTGGTGCGCTCGCTGCCTCGGGTCATCAAGCGCGAGGTCCCCAGCGAGCAAGCGGAGCGTTATCAGCAGGCCCTGAGCTCGCTGGGCGCGGACTTCGAGCTGCGGCGCAGCCCGATTCGTCCGCAACGGATGATCGCCGTATTGGGCAGCACTCGGAACGAGGAGCTCGAGCTACCGGGTCCGGCGTCGTCGCCGCCAGCGCGGGCCGCCGTGCTCGCGGTCGCCGACAGTTGGGTCGAGCCTGCGATTTCGTCGGCGCGCACGGCGGTCGAGGGAGCTTCGATCGCGCCGGCCGCTGTCGAGCTCGAAGCTCGCGACGTGCGCACGCTGGGCGCCACTTGGTCGGAGTCGCCGCCGGCGCCGTCGCGCTCGCTCGGCGACACGCTCTCCGAGGCTCCCGCCGCGCCGCCCCCACCGAGCGCTCCTCCGCGCGGGCCGTCGATCACGCTGCCGGAATCCACGCCGCCTCCGCCCGTTTCGCGGCCGCCGGCAGCTGAAGCGCTCTCTTGGGCCCATCCTCCCGAGCTGATGCAGCCGCGCCTGCCCAAGCTCGTCCTTCCGGCAGCTGAACCGGCGTCGGCGCCGGTCGCGTCGCTCAGCAACGCGTGGGCACCGACCCCGGCCGACGAGCTGGGGTCCGCGGCGGATTCCGCAGGTCCGCCCGCCGCGTGGCAGGCCGGCGCGCTCGACATTTCACTCGAGCAGCGAGGCCAGCCCGGCTGGTTGCTCGAAAATCGAACCGCGTACCCGCAGAACGAGTACGAGGCGGACGTGGCCGCGGCGGTGAGCGATCCCTTCGATCCGCCGCCGTCGGTGCGGCCCAGCGCGCGCGCAGCGGCCGGCGCGCGCACCCGGCCCCTGCAGTCCGAAGCGCGTTCGCTGCCTCCCGCCCGGCCCGAGCGCGGCTCGAACGCACACGCGCACGTGAACGCAAACGCGGTGCAGGCCGCGCCGCAGCCGGCCCCGCCTGCCATCGGTCTGGTCGCCGGCCGAGAGCTCGCGACTGACGAGCCGTCGGAGCTGCTGCGCTGGGTGATGCGGGTCGGCATCGGCCTGTCCCTGTTCGTGATCCTGACGACGGTGCGCCATTGCCGCTCGTTCGAGACCGGCGTCGAGCAGACGCTCGCGCGCTGGAACCAGCCCGGCGAGCACGGTGGCGTACCTGCGAACGGCGCCGCCGCAGACGGCGCGTACGGTCCCGATGCGCTCGCATGGCTCGAGCCGGACCTGCACCTGGTGAGCAGCGGTGACAAGGATCGCGTGCGTACCCTCGCGCGCAATTTCCTCGCTGCCGGCGCCGCGGGCGTGTTCGTAGGCACGATCAGCCCGATGGGCATGACCCAGGTCGCCGGCGAGCTGATCGTTCAGCTGCCGGCCGATCCCGCGGCGCGCAAAGCCGTGCTCGACGTCCACGACCAGTTCCTCGCGTCCAGCTTCGGAGGCGTGGCCGTCGCCGGTGCCAAGCCCGAAGGCGACCTCTTACACATCACGCTTTGAAGAGAAATCAGCCGTCGTCCTGCTTTTGGGCCTCATCCGGCTCTTGGGTGCCGTCGTGCTCTTGGCTGTCGTCCTGCTCTTTGGCGTCGTCCTGTTCTTTGCTGTCGTCCTGTTCTTTGGCGTCGTCCTGTTCTTTGGCGTCGTCTTGCTCTTCGGCGTCGTGCGGCTCTGGAGTGCCTTCTTCTTCTTCTTCGCTCGCGGGGCGCATGGCGCGGACCCATGGGTTGCCGATGTCGAGCTCGCCGAGCGTGCGGCCGTCGCGCACTTCGAACAGCGTGTACACCCAGCGGCCGCCTCGCTTCTGTAGCTTGACGTGCGCTTCGACCGTGTTCGTGAGCTCACCCCCCAGCTCCACTTCGTGCACCGCGACCAGCTCCGCCTTGCTACCGCTCCACGACAACCGCTCTGCGGTGATCTCGAAGTGACGGTAGGTGATTGGGCTGGCCCGCGGATCGCTACGCACACCCTTGCCCGGAGGCGCGATCACCTGACCGCCGAGATCGCGGTGGCCTTTGTAGGTCTCGAGGAACGCATCGTGGGCGTCGCGCTCGAGCGCACGGCGCGCGTTCCACGCTGGCCGGCACTGAAACATCAAGGTCAGCGCCGCGCAGATCAGCGCCGACCAGACCAAGTCCCGTACC
>DATHEN010000196.1:0-4562 GCA_035318565.1 Polyangiaceae bacterium | reverse complement strand
CCAGTGGCTGCGCCCCGAGCAGTGCGAGCGGTTCGGCGCCAGCTGGGCCAACGTGCAGCAGCGCTTCGTGGACGATCCGAGCAGCGCCGTGGTCGACGCCGATCGCCTCGTCAAGGAAGTCATGGCCGCGCGCGGCTATCCGATGGGCAACTTCGATCAGCGCATCGCCGATTTGTCAGTGGAGCATGCGCACGTCCTGGACCACTACCGGTCGGCGCGGAACATCGCCATCGCCAACTCCGAGGGCCGAGCAGGGACCGAGGATCTGAGGCAGGCCATGGTTCACTACCGTGCGCTTTTCACCGACCTGCTGCAGGCACGGCAGCCGTACGCGCCCATGCAAGAGGCGCGCGTGTAACGACACGCATGCGAGTCGCGCTGCCCGAGTCGTCGGCAGCGCGACCTTCACTCTCAGCGAGGCGCCCGTTGCGACGGGCGTTTCCCTTTTCCATCCAGCGAGGCCTTGCGTGCGGCCGCGGCACGCGCTTTCGTCTCGAGCATGTTGAAGGGAAGCTGTCTGTGCGGAGGCGTGCGCTACGAGGCCGAAGGGCCGCTGCTGTTCATGGCGCGCTGTCACTGCGTGCAATGCCGAAAGGCATCGGGCGCGGAGTTCGCAACGAATGGCTCGGTGTCTGCCGACACGTTTCGCGTGATCGAGGGCGCCGAGCTGCTGGCGGAGTACGAGTGGAGCCCGGGTCGGGCGCGGGTGTTCTGCAAGCGCTGTGGCTCACCGCTGTTCAAGCGCGCAGCGGACAGCCCGAACCAGGTGCGGCTACGGCTCGGCAGCCTGGACAGCGAGCTCGACCAGCAGCCGCTTTTCCACGTGTTCGTCTCGGAAAAACCCGGTTGGTCGGACATCTCGGACGAGCTGCCGCGCTACGACAAGCTCCCGGCGTGAGCGGTCACGTGTTAAGCAGCGGCGATTCATGAGCTACGAGACCCTGCGAACGACGGCCGCCGACGGCATTCTGACGCTGACATTACACCGCCCCGAGCGCTTGAATGCGTTCAACGCCCGCATGCATCGCGAGCTACTCGACGTCTTCGATGCAGCCAATGAGAATGACGACGTACGTGTCGTAATCGTCACTGGCGAGGGCAGGGCGTTCTGTGCCGGCATGGATCTGGGCGGCGGCGGCGGCACCTTCGACAACACCAAGACCACGTCCATGGACGATCACCGCGACGAGGGCGGGGAAGTCGTTCTCAAGATCTTCGAATCCAAAAAGCCGGTGATAGCCGCCATCAACGGGGCGGCCGTGGGTATCGGCGCAACCATGACGTTGCCGATGGACGTGCGGCTGGCGAGCGACACCGCCAAGCTCGGTTTCGTGTTCGCGCGCCGGGGCATCACCGCCGAAGCCTGCAGCAGCTGGTTCCTCCCGAAAATCGTCGGTATGAGTCAGGCGCTCGAGTGGACCATGACCGGTAGGGTGTTCAGCGCTCAAGAGGCGCTTACCGGCCGGCTGGTCTCACGCGTGCTGCCCGCCGCAGAGCTGCTTTCGACGGCGCGTGCGCTCGCTCTGGAGATCGCCGAGAACACCAGCGCCATCTCCGTGGCGTTGAACCGACAGCTGCTCTGGAAGATGGCTTCTGCCGAACATCCGATGCTGGCTCATCGCATCGATTCGAAAGCCATTTATTACATGGGCAGTTCGCCGGATGGCGCGGAGGGCGTGCAGAGCTTTCTGGAAAAGCGTGCGCCGCAATTCAAAATGAAAGTTTCCCGCGACATGCCAGCGTTTTATCCCTGGTGGATCGAGCCGTCGTTCAAACCCTGAATCTCCGCCCGCGCGCCGGTTGGCGCGCTGCCTGCCTCGACTCATTCGTGCTAAGGAATCCGTCATGCTCAAGTACACCGCGCCGCTGCGCGACATGCGCTTTTTGCTTCACGAAGTCTTCGACGTTACCCATCACTACCAGGCAACGGGCTACACCGAAGCAACGCGCGAGCTGGTCGACGCCATCTTGGACGAGGGAGCGAAGTTCTGTCAGAACGTGCTTTCACCGCTGAACCCCATCGGGGACGAGGTGGGGTTGAAGCTCGAAGGCGGGCGCGTGTACTCGCCCAAGGGCTTCAAGGAAGCGTATCAGGCGTATGTGGAAGCGAGCTGGGGCTCGCTGGCGGCGTCGCCCGAGTACGGCGGGCAGGGACTGCCGGAGAGTCTGGAGCTCGCGGTACATGAAATGTGCTCCACCGCGAACACGGCGTGGCACAGCTGTGCGGGGCTAACGCTCGGCGCGATTCACGCGATTCACGCGCACGCTTCGGACGAGCTGAAGCAGACGTACTTGCCGAAGCTCATCTCGGCGGTGTGGTCCGGCACCATGTGTCTCACCGAGGCACACGCGGGTACGGACGTGGGCATCCTGAAGACGCGTGCGGAACCGAACGGGGACGGGTCTTACCGCATCAGCGGCAACAAGATCTTCATCACCTACGGAGAACACGAGTTCACGGAGAACATCGTGCATCTCGTGCTCGCGCGCCTGCCGGACGCGCAGCCCGGGCCGAAGGGCATCAGCCTGTTCTTGGTGCCCAAGTTCTTGCCGAACGCAGACGGCACGCCAGGCGAGCGCAACCCCGTCAGCTGTGTGTCCATCGAAAAGAAGATGGGCATCAAGGCTTCGCCGACGTGCGTGCTCGAGTTCGAGGGCGCCAAGGGCTGGCTGGTCGGTGCTCCGCACGCCGGCTTGGCCTGCATGTTCACGATGATGAACTATGCGCGCATCGACGTGGGCATGTCCGGCTTCGCCCAGGGCGAGCTGTCGTATCAGGGCGCCGTCGCCTATGCGCGTGAGCGCCTGCAGTCGCGCTCGCTCACGGGGCCGAAGCTCCCGAACAAGCCGGCGGATCCGATCATCGTGCACCCCGACGTGCGCCGCATGCTGCTCACGCAGAAGGCGCTCGTGGAGGGCTGCCGCGCGCTCGCGTACTTCGCCGCGCTGCAGCTCGATGCGCAGCATCACACGGACGAGGCAGCGCGGGCGGAAGCGGGCGATCTGCTGGCGTTGCTCACGCCCATCACCAAGGCGTTCCTGTCGGACAGCGGTTTCGAAGCCACGAACCTGGGCGTGCAGGTGTTCGGCGGTCACGGCTACATCCGTGAGTCGGGCATGGAGCAGCTCGTGCGCGATAGCCGCATCATGATGATCTACGAGGGCACGAACGGCATCCAGGCGCTCGACCTGATGCGCCGCAAGGTGCTCGGTAGCAAGGGCGCGCTGCTGCGGCGTTTCACCGATCGCATTTTGCGCTTCTGTGAGGCAAACGCCGGCAACGCCGCGCTCGCGACCTTCATCGGTCCTTTGCGCGAGCTGACCAGTGAGTGGCTCGAGCTGGCGCAACACGTCGGTCTAGCCGCCATGAAGAATCCTGACGAGGTCGGCGCGGCTTCCGTCGATTTTCAGCAGTATTCGAGCTACGTAACGCTCGCGTACCTGTGGGCGGAGATGGCGCGTGTGGCGTCCGCCAAGGCCGGCACCCCGGCAGACGATGGTTTTTATGCGGCCAAGCTGCACACCGCGCGCTTCTATTACGAGCGCGTTCTGCCCCGCACGCGCACGCACGCCGCCGCCGCGCGTGCCGGCGCCGAAAGCCTGATGGCCCTGGACGAATCCGCGTTCGTGTTCTGAAATCCGCACTGTCGGCGGGTCTCCGGCGCGAACCGCGATGGCTTGCACGCCCGGGCATGTGGGGGGATGTTTCCCGGCATGGCGCCGAGGCTCACTGCATCCCTGTTCATGTTGCTGTTCTCCGGCGGGCTCTTTCAGGCCTGTCGTTCGGGCACACCCCCTCCAGCCGAGCCGAGCGAAGGAATCGGAGAGCCGGGGGTGCCGACAACGCCCGCGCCAGCCGTGCCTGAAAATCCGGGCGCGCCGGACGCAGCACCCGCCCCGGAAGCGAGCGACCCGGCGAAGAGCGCGTGCAGCAAGGACGAAGACTGCGTGCCGGCGGCCTGCTGCCACCCGAGCTCCTGCGTCTCACGCAGTCGCGCGCCCGATTGCAAAGCCGCGCTGTGCACGATGGAGTGTCGCTCTGGAACGCTCGACTGCGGCGGGTCTTGTCTCTGTCAAAACGGCCAATGCGCGGCGAAGTTGAACGACCTGGGCGGAGCGAACTGAGCCGCTAACCCAGCGCCGCCAGCTTGGGCTATCTTGCCTCGTTGATGCACCTCGCCTGGTCCGCTCTAGTCGGCGAGTTCCGTGACGCCCGCGTCCTGCCGTTCTGCGCGGTGATGCTGCTCTTGGTCGTCGTCAACCGCGCGCTGGCACCGGACGAACGCACGCGGGTCAAAGGCGCCGTGGTGCTCTTCAGCCTGTACCTGCTGCTGCTCCCGGTTGCGGCCGTGCTGCGTGCCTATCAATCGCCATTTCGCGCGGAAACGCATCTGGTTGCGCTGATCTTCGCGACCTTGGCGGTCATTTTCATGGTGGGCACGCTGCTGTTCAACGGCGTTGCTCCGCGCATCGGGCTCGGTCCGTCGCGCATCCTGCAAGACGTGTTGATCGCCGGCGCCGCCGTGGTCGCGCTGTTCTCGCTCGCTTCTCACGCCGGGCTG
>DATHEN010000195.1:0-2777 GCA_035318565.1 Polyangiaceae bacterium | reverse complement strand
CGTGGCGGAGCCCGAGTTGCCGCCCGTGATGTCCAGGTCCGTCAGAAAGTCGATGGGCACTTCACCGAGCTCCGCGTCCACGTAAGGACCGAACTTCTTCGCCTGCACTGCCTCGAGCAAGCGCGCGGGCGCGTTGAAGGGCGGCTTACCCGTGTTCTTCTTGATCATCTCGGAAACCACGGTGAACGGACGGTAGATCGGCGCGCCCGGGCTGGGACTGTAGCCGCGTACGGTACCGTAACTCACGCGCAACGTGCCATTTGCGTCGGGCGCCAGGGGCTCGGGTTTGAACTCGCGGAGCGCCGCGACGTACTGCGGGCGTGAAACCAGAAGCGCGCCATTGCGTGCCTCTTCCCGATCTTCCTTTTCCTTGATGCGCGGGCGCAGCGCCAGGGCCAGTTGAATCAGTGGATCACGGCTGGCGCGAAGCTGCGCGCTGCTGGCGGTCTTCAAGAGGCGCACGCGGGCGTCGCTGCTTTCGAGCCGGGTGCTCTCGTACAAGCGAGTGATGGCGGCCTCGAGCCCCGCGGCGTCGATGCTGCTCTTGCCGAAGAGGGGCTGCACGAGCGGCGCGTGCTGCGCGGCAGGCAGACGCAGCGCCCGCTCCACGGCGCGCTTCATGAGCGCCACGTCGATAGCGCGCGCGTAACGCTTGTCGAGCGCGCGCTGAGCTTGCTCGATCGGCTCCCAGTTGCGCTGCTGGTACTCCGGTTTACGCTCGGCATCCGCCTTCGGGCGCTCTTCGGCCATGCGCACGATCGTGACGGCCGCAGCGAGCAGCGAGCTCATTCGCACCCATTCGTCGAGCGCCGCCTCCGCATCGCGCGTCCGTTCTCGCTCCGCGAAGACTTTTTCGAGCCGACCAAACGCCTCGCCGTACTTCTCTTTGCGCGCGGAATCGGCGGCGATCCAGGCGCTGAGCTGCTCGGCGAGCTTCTGCTTTTCGGCGGCGGCGCCGCCTTTGACCAGGCCCTCGAGCGCGCCGCGCGTGTAGATCAGGCTGTTGTTCAGGCCCTGATCGAGCGGGGCCGTCTTGATGGAGAGCTTGGGATCGGCTTTCGAAAGCTGCGTCAGTATCGCCAGATACTCTTCACACATCTGAATGCGGCGCGGGTACCACCAGTCCGTCGCTTCGCGGAGCTCGTAGACCGTCTGAAGCCGATAGGTGCGGCCGGGATAACCCGCGACGAACACCAGATCCCGCGGCCGCAGCGGTTTGCTCGCGAGCTTCAAGTACTGGCGCGAGCGATAGGGCACGTTGGCGGCGTGGAACGGCGCCGGCTTGCCATCCTTGCCCACGTACGCCCGGTAAAAAGCAAAGTCCCCGCCGTGACGCGGCCAGCGCCAGTTGTCGATATCGCCGCCGAAATTGCCGATGCCTTCGTGCGGCGCGTACACCAGACGCACGTCTTTGATCTCGAGGCGCTCGATGAGCAAGTACTGGCCCCCTCCGAAGTACGAGGCCACGTCGCAGCGCACGCTCGGTTTCGCCTTCTCGCAGGCGGCTACCAGCTCCTTCGTGTGGCGTTCCAGAGCCAGGTGCCGCTCTTGGTCATCGGTGAGGGTCTCGAGGCCGCGCCGAACACTTTCCGTCACGTCCGTGAAGGCCTGCGTCACGAACACTCGGCCCGTGGGCCCGACCGACTTTTCGTCCGCCGGCGATTTGGCGAGATAGCCGTTTTCGATCAGGTTGTTTTCCGGGGTGGAGTTGTGTTGGAGCGCGCCGGTGACGCAGTGATGATTCGTGATGATCAAGCCTTCCGGCGAAACGAACGACGCCGAACACCCGCCCAGGCTGACCACCGCGGCCAGTGGATAGCTGGTGGGGTCGGACAGCTGCTCCGCATCGATCTCGAGGCCGAGTCTGGCCAAGGTGTCCGCATGACTGGCCACCAGTTGGCTGGGTAACCACATGCCACCGGGATTGGCGAACTCTGCACGCGCATCCGTTACGGCCGCTGGGGCCCGTTCGGACGTGGGCGGCGCAGGCGGCGGGCCGAGCTTGTAAGTGTTCACCGAACTCGAGCACGCAGTAGCCGAAAGAAGTGCCAGTAGAGCGGCGCCAGTTCGTGACATCCCGAGCGCTCTACCATAGCTTCGTGGAGCGTGAAAAAGGAGCACTCGATGGCAAGCCTCAAGGGAAAAACCCTATTCATTTCTGGCGCCAGCCGCGGCATCGGCAAGGCAATCGCGCTACGCGCCGCGCGCGACGGCGCCAACATTGCGGTGGTTGCGAAAACGGCGAAGCCTCACCCCAAGCTGCAAGGGACGGTCCACAGCGCAGTCGAAGAAATCCAAGCGGCCGGAGGCAAGGCGATCGCGTGCGTGTGCGACATTCGCTACGAAGAGCAGGTCCTGGACGCGGTCAAGAAGACGCTGGCGGCGTTCGGCGGCATCGACATCCTGGTGAACAACGCCAGCGCGATCAGCCTGACGCCGACCTTGCAAACCGAAATGAAGCGCTATGACTTGATGCATGGCATCAACACGCGCGGCACGTTCGTGTGCTCCAAATCCTGCGTTCCCCATCTCAAGAAGGCGCAGAATCCGCACATCTTGAACCTATCGCCCCCGCTGAACATGGAGGCGCGCTGGTTTGGTCCGCACGTGGCCTACACGATGGCCAAATTCGGTATGAGCATGTGTGCGCTCGGCATGGCCGAAGAGCTGCGTGGCGATGGCATCGCGGTCAACACCCTCTGGCCGCGCACGGTGATCGCGACGGCAGCCGTGCAGAACCTCCTCGGCGGAGATGACGCAGTCGCCCGCTCGCGAAC
>DATHEN010000194.1:0-6716 GCA_035318565.1 Polyangiaceae bacterium | reverse complement strand
GAGTACGTGGTTGACGCAGGTCACACCTACAGCGGCCCTGTTGCAGAACGCGTCGCAGCGGTGTTCGATTGGCTCGTGCAAGGCGACCCGCGCTGGAGCGCGGCAAGCCCGTAAACGCGCGGCTCGATCAGCGCGCAGCACCTGGCCGCGCGTACACCCAGATCACCGGCACGCCGTCGTACGTGGCGACGTACGCGGGCCGCGTCGTGCCGTACGCGACCCAGATCTGGTACTCCACCTTCGCCATGTGCGGTTCATGATGGTAGAGCGCGAAGTCGGACGAATCGATCGACCAGGCAGGACGCATGTCGCCGCGCAAGCGCCCGTCGCTCTGTAGCATCTGCCAGCTCGACATCGCCGTATCATGCACGAACACGCGTCCGCCCGGCGGCACGTGGCGATTGAGAAATTCCGTCACGCTGCCGGTCGTGTAACCCCAAAACGTGCGGTTCAATCCCAGCGTTGCGCCACCCGGCGCACCCCCGACGAGCGGCGTGTAGGCGCTCAGCCCGAACGGGTGCGAATGCAAGGTGATCAGGACGGGCGCGGCGACCACTAGCCCAGAGAGCACCACAGGCAGCAAACGCGCCCCGCGACGCTCGGCCCAGAGAGCGCCGAGGCGCTCGCACGTCAATGCAAAGCCCTGTGCGGCGAACAAGCACAGGAACGGGTACGCGGTGATCCAGTGCTTCGTGCCGCCGAAGATCGGGGTCTTGTCCGAGAGCCAAGGCGCATAGCTCAGCACGATGCACACCAGCCAGAGCACGTGCGTTTGCCAGGCAAAGCCCGGCGCGCCCGGCTCGGGAGCCACGCTACGGGATCCACCGCGCAAGCGGCTCAGGAGCGCCCGGACGCGCGCCCGCGCCGGCGGGATCAAACTGGCGAACAGACCCAGCGCGAACAGGAGCAGCGTGATGCCGGGCACCGTCGCCGCGGTCATCACCCAGGCGTAGAGCCTCGGCATGGGCGGCTTCCAGTACGTGCGGCCGAGAAACTCCATGTTGTAGTACTCGTGCCCGGTGTGAAACTGGATGTATTCGACCAGGCGCGGGCCGGTGTCGCGCCAGATCCACGGCCAGCCCGCGTAGAAAACCAATGGACCTAGCGTCGCCATCGCGAACAGCGCAAGCGGCGCCGCGATGCGACCCACGCGAAGCCCGCGGCGCCAGAGCGGGGTTTGCGTAATCAAAAAGTGTAAGATCAGCGCGCCCGGCAACAGCCAGGAGTTGTGCTTCGTGTTCAGCAAGAGCCCGTACAGAACGCCGGTGAGCAGCGCCCAGAGCAGTCCACCGGTCGTGATGGACCGCCAATACGCGTACGTGGTGACGAGCCAGATCGCGGCGACGGGCATGTCGAAGCAGGCGAGGTGCGCGTGATAAAAGACGTTCGGCATGAAGCCGAACGACACGGCCGCCACGAATCCGGGCAGGCGTCCGACAGCGCGCCGTCCCCACAGATAGGTGACAGCGACAGCGAGGCCGCTCACCAGCATGCCGGGAAAGCGATAGGCCGTGCCGGCTTCCTGAAACCAGCGCCACCTTTCGTAGAAGAGCGCGTGCGACAGCGCAAACAACGACTTCATCAGAGCCGGGTGTTCGTGGTTCGCCGCCCAGTAGCGATCCACGTTCAGCGGTTCGAGCGCTGACTTCGGATCGCGCGCCAGCAGCTGGAACCACGCTTCATAGCTGCGGGCTGCGTCGAAGTAGAATCCTTCGTCGCGCGCGTAGCCGAGCGTCTTGGCCGTGGTGACGAGTAACGCCACGTAGCCGGCTCCGAGCAAGAACGCGATCGCCGGGTCAACCAGAGCGAGCGCAAGGCGTGAGGCCGTCTTCATCGCGTGTCGGCCTGGAAGCAAAAATGACGATTGTGGATGTTCTCGGAGCTGACTTCGAAGTCCACGTCAGCGCGCTGGCCCCGGTACTTTCCCGTCGGAAACTCGAAGCCAGTCCAACCTTGGCCGTCACGGTAGACGAATGTGCCGATGCGCTGCCCCGCGATCGCCACGTGAAGCTGGAGCGGAGTGCCCATTGAATCGCGCAGGATCAGCCAGGGGAACATGCCGTAACCCCGCACCGTGCTGCCGAGCGTGACCTGCGCGAAGCGGATGCGGAGCGCGTGCGGCCCCGTGGGGTGAGCCCAGATGCAGCGTCGCGGTCGATAGTTTTCGTCATCGATCACGGTGACGCCCACGAAGAAGTAATCGCCGCCCTGACATTGGAAGCGCCGCGCCGGGAACGTCGGCGGGCTCGGCAGCGAGCCGCTCGAGATCGGCGCTCGAGCGTTCCAAGCGCACTCGCGCTCACCTCCCGGCAAGAGCTCGGTGACTCGTGCGCGCTCGGGCGCCAGCCCTTCCACGAAGTCGAAACGGACCTGCACGGGTTTCGGATTCTCGAGAACGCGAAACTCGAAAGCGCCATGGCGCTTCCTGGACGTCTCCCGCCAACCGGCTACCTCGTCGGCGCGCTGCCCCAGAATCGACACCTCGATGGCCCGCGTACGGCCAGACGCGTCGGGCCGGGCCACGTCGGCAAGGGGCATGAGCTCCTCACCGAACGCCTGTCGCGCAAGCGGCTCCGCCCAGCTCGGCGCCACCACCAGAAGCTCGCTCCGGCGACGCAAGGGCAGAACCTGCTCGCGCGCCTCCTTCCAGGCGTCCGGCCGTGGGGCGCGACCAGCAAACACCCAGTACGCGACGAGCTCCGCCGCACCCAGGAGCGGGACGAGAACCCAGACCCAAACCCAGCGCGGGCGCGGCACGGCGCGCGAGCCTAGTACAACACGCTCAAATTCCATGCTCACGGGCGCGCGACGCGGCCGGCGGGCGACGGGCGACTGAGGTTCCGAGCCGGCAGGCCTGGGGGCGGCATCCCGCGGGTGGCCCAGTTTGAGACGGACGAGATTCTCATCTCGGGAACCTGAGCTTTTGGCGACTTCGCGCCGGAGCGAGCGGCAGCGCGCAGTCCGGGCGTTCGCAGAGGCAGCCGCCCTGGCTGCGAGGGAGAGTCAGTATTACCAAACGGCAACAAAATTACGCTTCTGACGGCCTTTTCCGCTCCTTTGTCCGCGCAGCCTACATAGTGACACATGGGAGTCAGTGTAGTTGCTCGCCTGCATCCCTCGATTTCAAATCTGAAAGCGCGCTGCGTCTGTACCGGCGTAACTCGCTAGAAGCGAGTCCCTCACGGATGGAACGCGTCGTGCAATTGCTGCGTTCAGTTGCAGTCGGAGGCAGGGTGCCTGGCTCTCCGCTGCTACCAAAGCCTTCGCACGGCGATCCGCGACGCTCCCCCCTCCGTCGCGGATCGCTGTGTTTTTTCTCATAAATCGAGCTTTATCCCCCTGCCTAAGACTCGGTGCTCTCTCGATTTCGATTCCGTTTTTGAAACTCATCATAGCGAGCCCAGAACGCTCCCCCTCCGTTCGGGCTCGCTGTGTCTTACTCAACACAGCGGCCGCGGCGCTCCCCCTCCGCCGCGGTCGCTGTGGACTTTTAGAACCCTGTAGCTTCTTTTAGGCCGAACAAAACTCTGCGCGGCGAGTCGCGACGCACCCCCTCCGTCGCGGCTCGCCGTTGTCTTTTTGTTCCTGGCGAAGCTCATCGCCTGGGCAGTGGTGCTAGGTTCCGCCCGCCCAAGGGACCGAGCAACCACATGAGCTACGTCGAGACCTATTTCAAAGACGCCGTCCGGATCATCGATGCCATCGATCGCGCTGCCATCGAGCGCATGGTCCACGAGCTCGTGGAGTTGCGCGCGCGGGGCGGCCGTTTGTTCGTGCTGGGTGTCGGCGGCAGCGCGGGAAATGCTTCGCACGCGGTGAACGACTTCCGAAAAATCTGCGGCATCGAAGCCTATGCGCCAACGGACAACGTGTCGGAGCTCACGGCACGCATCAATGACGACGGTTGGGAGACGAGTTTCTCGGAGTGGCTCAAGGTGAGTCGGCTCGGCAAGAGCGACGCAGTCTTCGTCTTCTCGGTCGGTGGCGGGAACCTGGAGAAAAACGTCAGCCCGAACCTGGTGCGCGCGCTGCAGCTCGCCAAGGAAGTCGGGGCCAAGGTGCTCGGCGTCGTCGGACGTGACGGCGGCTACACGGCGCGGGTCGCCGACGCCTGCGCCGTCATTCCCACGGTGAACCCCGAAGGCATCACGCCGCACACCGAGGCCTTCCAGGCCGTCGTGTGGCACCTGCTCGTGTCGCATCCCGAGCTCTTGAAGAGCGCCATGAAGTGGGAAAGCGTGCGCTGAGCTCGCAGCTCGGGCCTGCGTGAGCTCCGTTCAATCAGCCGTTGCTGCGTGCCGCGCTCGCGGCTATTCGTCGCGCTTCCATGCAGGCGGTCATTCTGGCGGGAGGGCTTGCGACGCGAATGCGGCCGCTCACCCTGAAAACACCCAAGGCCCTTCTCGATGTCGCGGGACGCCCGTTCATCGCGTGGCAGCTCGAGCGGCTGGCGGAGTGCGGCTACTCCGACGTGGTGATCTGCGTGGGATTCCTAGGGGAGCGGATTCGTGAGTTCGTGGGTGACGGCCAGCACTTCGATCTGAACGTCGCGTATTCGGATGACGGACCCCGTTTGCTCGGCACGGCCGGCGCGCTGCGGGCCGCACTGAATTTTTTGGCACCCACGTTCCTCGTCACCTACGGGGACAGTTACTTGCCCTTCGACTACGCCGCGCCCCTCCGCGACCTCGACGCCGCCCCAAACGCACTCGGCACGCTCAGTGTGTTTCGCAATGCCGGCATGTGGGACGAGAGCAACACCGCCGTCGAGCAAGACCGCGTGCTGCGTTACGAAAAGAGCCAGAAAGATCCGGCTCTCGATCACATCGACTACGGCGCGCTCGCACTCCGGCGCAGCGTGATCGAGGTTTTGCGGGAGGGCGAGCCACATGGGCTCGACGTGATCCAGACGCGCCTCGCCAAAGACGGCGTTCTCCGGGCGTACACGGCCGAGCAGCGCTTCTACGAGATTGGCTCGGCCGACGGCCTGCGCGATCTGGAAAAGCACCTGCGCGACCAGGCCAAGGCCTGATTACCGAGTCTCGCGCTTCGGACGTTCGATTTCGGCCAGACTGCATCCGAGCTCGCCCGCGCCGTGCCGCGTGACGTCCGCAGCGCGCTGTGGCAACCCTGCGAACGTGAAACGCTATTTCGTGGTCGGCGGCGCGGGATTCATCGGCAGTCACTTGGTGGAAGCGCTCATCGAGCGCGGCCCGGTAACCGTGTACGACAACCTCTCGGTCGGTAAGCGCGAGTTTCTGGCGGGCCCGCTTTCCACCAATTCGTGCCAGCTCGTGATCGGCGACGCGCTCGATCTCGACTCACTCACGCGCGCCATGCAGGGACACGATGTAGTGTTTCATCTCGCGGCCAATCCCGAAGCGCGCTGGGGCCTTTCGAACACGCGGCTCGACCTCGAGCAAGGCACGATCGCCACCTGGAACACGCTCGATGCCATGCGTCGCACCGGCGCCAAGCAACTCGTGTTCTCGTCATCGGGTACCGTGTACGGCGACACGCCGAAATCCTGTGCGGAAGAGGACCTCGGAAGCTTGCCGATATCGCTGTACGGAGCGAGCAAGTTCGCCGGTGAAGCGCTGATCAGCGCGTACGCCGAGTGTTTCGGCGTGCAGGCCTGGATCTACCGCTTCGGTAACGTGGTCGGTCCGCGCGGCACGCACGGGGCGGCGCTCGACTTTCTGAAAAAGCTGCAGGACAAAAAGACCGAGCTCGAAGTGCTGGGCGATGGACACCAGGCCAAACCCTACGTGTTCGTCACGGACTGCGTGGCAGGCATCTTGTTCGGCCTCGATCGCGCGACCGAGCGCGTGAACATCTACAATATCGCTCCGCCGGACTACACGTCCGTTCGCAGGATTGCCGAGCTGTGTGTGGCCGCATCTCCGTACAAGGACGCCAGTATCCGTTACACCGGCGGGGAGCGCGGCTGGCCGGGTGACGTGCCGCATTCGCGGCTGAATCCGGACAAGCTAGACGCGCTCGGCTGGCAAGTCAGCCGCACCAGTGATGAAGCCGTCTCGCAAGCCGTGCTCGCGCTAGCCGGTGAAGTGTTCGGCGCGTGACTCAGAGCGCTAAAATCGCTCGCCGATCCGACGCCATGAGCTGACACGACACGACCTCGCTGCCCGCGGGCTGACACCGCTTGTGCTCGATCGCGTAGTGGCACACTGGATCTTCTTCGACAGCTACCGCACGGCGCGGGCAGATCGTCGGTAGCGTTTTCTCTCCCCGCAAGCGATCGAGGACGAGCAGCGCGGGACGCCCGAACTCCGGCTTGTCCGTGGTGAATGGCCAAGTGGACGGCGGCCCGCCAATGGTGATCGTGGGCCGGCAGCTGGCCCAGACGTACCAGGCCGAACCGGCCACGTAGTAGTGCCGCGTGGGTTCGTTGAAGCGCGCGCCGGCTTGCGACCGACAATCGACTTCGCCGAGTCGTGATTCCGCGTATTCGCCGAGCTCGTGAGGTGCGGTCTTCACGAGCCAGCCCAGCGTGGATAGCGCGGGCAGCGCGAGAGCGGTGATTAGGCAAGCACGTCCGACCCAGCCCGCGTCCTTCAGCGACACGCACACCAGCGCAAACAGCGCCGAGAAGAACAGAATGGCCGTTGCGAAGCGGTGATTCTCCTGGTGGCTTTCATTGAACTCGAGGCCGCACAGCCCGACGAGCGAAGGCACGCTCAACACCACCAGAAATC
>DATHEN010000193.1:0-2368 GCA_035318565.1 Polyangiaceae bacterium | reverse complement strand
CGGCGGCGCCGGTGGAGCGGCTGCCGGGTCGCCGGCGATCTGCACGATCGGGTGCGCGGAGATCTCCGGCCCGGGCCCGTTCTGAGAGGCGGCTTCGGGAGGCAGCGCTGAAGCGGCCGCCGCCGAGGCGGGCTCCTGTGCCGCCGGAGGAGCGGGCGAACGGAACGCAGGAACCGGCTGAGTTTGCCACGCGGCGCGAAACTGCGCGGCTGCGCGCTCAGCCTCCTCTTCGCTCGGTTCCGTTACGGAATCGGAGGGGGCCGCGTGGGTGGCTCGAGGATCGGATTCTTCAGTCATCCGGTTACGCAATCACTTTTGAGGCTAGCTCGGCTTGCCGCGCTGCGCAATCGGCCCTGGGCCGCTCGCAGCCCGACGAGACAAGGCCGCGATCACTCGTAACTTTCTCCGTACGAGCTTCCCCGGTACACGGTCTTTTCAGGTGATGCTTTGGCGAGCAGTGGAGTGTCGGCGTCGCGGGCGCGAATGCCGCGGGCGGCCGCTAGCCATCGTGGTCGCGGCTCTGATCGGATCGCTCTCTGCCTGCCGCTCTGCCGAGACGCGTCCTTCTGAACCCGACGCCGGCCGCTTCGACGAGCTCGGCGTCTTGCCGTCGCGCGTGGAGGTGGTGGCGCGCGCGGACGAGCTCGCCGTGCAGGGTGAACGCGCGGGCGGCGAGAAGGGCGTTCAGCTCACCCGTCGCGCGGCCGATCTGCGGCGGCGTCTGTGGCGTCTAGAGCGGCGGGACACCGACGCTCTAGAAGGCGTCGAGCTCTACCGTGCCGCGGGCCGCGCGGCCTGGCCGGGTGCATGCGAGGCGTCGCTCGACGCATTGCTTCTGGAAGGGGAACTGCTGCGAGATCCGGCGGAGACGTACCGCGGCGTGTATCTGCTGCACAAGACCGCTTCCGCGCGGCGTTGCCGGGAGCGAAGCGATTCGGCGCTGCTGAGCCTGGGCGGCTGGAAACCGCCGCTGAACGTGCTCGCGGAGCTCGATCGCAAAGCCGTATCCGACGCCGCAGCGAGCGCGCCGGCCGCGCAGGCCTCGGCCCGGCTCGACTCGAGTGGCTCGGTCGTGGTGCCGGTGCTGTCCGTGCAGGATAGCCGCTCGCCGGCACGTATCACCAAGGTCGAACGCTACGGCTCGGTCGACGCGGCGCGTGTCGTCATCTTCGTGACCCATCCGACGCTCTTCGAAGTAGGCTTTTTGGAAGCGGAAGCAGCGCGCGGTCCGCGGCTATTCGTGGACATCGAACGCGCCAGCTACGCGGGCGCGGATGGCTTCGAGGTCGGCGGTATCGTGCAGAAGGTGCGGCTCGGCGAGCGCAAGGGAGGCACACGCGTGGTGCTCGATCTCGCGTCGACGGTGTACCGCAAGGTGTTCTATCTGCCCGAGCCGTTCCGGCTCGTGATCGACGTCTCCAAGCACGCCACGCCGGACGTGAAATCGTCGCACGGGCAGCCGCTCAGCATACGCCGCGTCGTGCTCGATCCGGGACACGGCGGTCACGACCCCGGCGCCACGGGGCCCGGCGGATTGCGCGAGAAGGACGTGACCTTGGACATCGCTCATCGCGCGGCACCGCTTCTGGCGCGCGAGCTCGGCGTAGTGACGCTGCTTACCAGGGACGGAGACGATTTCGTGGCGCTCGACGAACGCGCGGCGCGCGCGAACGCCTTCCACGCCGATCTGTTCGTGTCGATTCACTGCAACGCCAGCGAAGACGGGCGCGCCGGCGGGGTGATGACCTTCGTGCTCGACGAGTCTCGGGACGCGGTGGCGTCGCGCATTGCGGCACGGGAAAATGCGGCGTCGGCGGCTGCGGCTGCCGAGCTCGCGAACGCCATGAGCCGGGTGGTGGACGTCGGCGGACGCGCGCGCTCGCTCCACTTTGCAGATCTCTTGCAGCGCGCCACCATGGCCTCTCTTTCCGGGCACTATCCGGACGTGAGCGACCAGGGCATCCGCCGCGCGGGCTTCTACGTGTTGGCAGGCGCGCGCATGCCAGCGGTGCTGTTCGAGACCTCGTTCATCTCGAATCCCACCAGTGAGTCCCGGCTGAATACCGGAGATTACCGGCAGCGCATGGCCGACGGCATCGTCAACGCCGTGCGCGCCTACCGCGAGGGACGCTGAACGGTTCGAGCCACCAGACGGCCATCTTCGAGCACGAACCGCGTCGGCGCGTTCGGATCGATGCCTTCCGCGTCGGGGTCGGGGTGCAGCGGATCGCCGGGCATGGCGATCACCATTCGATCGCCCTCCAGCGTCGCGAACGGGCAAATCGGGCGCAGCGATTGGCGGCGGGCGATCTCGAATGCGTCGTCCACCGAACGCGCCGCACGCAGAAGCTCGATGGTGCAGAAGGTG
>DATHEN010000192.1:0-3838 GCA_035318565.1 Polyangiaceae bacterium | reverse complement strand
AACGACGTAACGTTCAGGCATGCCGCCGATTCCGAATAGAGACATCGCAGAGCGCCAGTTCGTCGCCAGCGCTCTCCTCGCATTGGCGACGGTCCTTTCGGCCTGTGGTCAAGCTGCTCCAGAAGACGGAGTCGCGTCGCTGCAGCAAGCCGTCGTCCCGACGTACGAGATAGCGGAGTACTGGGACGCTCACTGGACGGCTGCATCGGACAAGTTGATGAGCTCCGGTTCTGTACTCGAGCGCTACACGTCGGCGTGGTCCACGTCTCAATTCGGCGCCAACAACGCCTACTACGAAAAGGGACTACCGAACTACGAGCTGCTTGCCACCTGGTACATGCGCATCCTCGGCACCGGGGAAGTAACGGAGGTGGCCGACTACCTTCCAGAGCATCAGTGCACGCTGATCGCGACGGCGGGTAAGGAGATCAAATGGGGACTGCCGACGGCCATGGCCGTTGGCGCCGAGATCAATAGCCAGCGCCATTGGTCCTGGTCGTCATGGTTCTGTGACCCCGGGGACTGCAAGTGGGGGTGGAATTGGACCAAGCTCGCTGCTCACTACGACTCGTACACGTTGCCGGCTTCGGGCGGCTGTCCGGCGCAGACTTTTCACGATGTCATTCTGATTCACAACATCCAATCGAGATACGAAGCTGCGAGCTGCCAGGGCAACCAAGTCATCAACCGAACGGACTTGGTGCTGGCGCGTAGCTTCGGAATCATCGAGCGCCGCTACTTCATCGAGCAGAAGCAGCCGGCGTGGCCAGCCTGGACGACGTGGAAACGCAATCTCACACATCGGCCGGAGCGGGTGTGCG
Source organism: Polyangiaceae bacterium (assembly GCA_035318565.1). Classification (GTDB taxonomy): domain Bacteria; phylum Myxococcota_A; class Polyangia; order Polyangiales; family Polyangiaceae; genus DATDJP01. Next base: position 3,017 of record DATHEN010000192.1, on the reverse strand, counting down.
AAAATGGCCCGTGCCAGTGCCGCACCCAGTATCCCGTGTGGTAGCCGGCTCGACGAGGTTGCTTGCTGATCAGACGAACGGCGTGCTAGCGATTTGGAGGATCGAGTTCGCTGCAGAGCGCGCTGAGTCCATTCATGAGAGGGGACTTCTTTTTCTTCTTGATCCTGGCGACGTCTGCCTGTCGAAGCTCCACACAGAGAGAAGCCAGCGTTTCGAGCACGCCCAGCGCCGCACGCGAACGTCTCCCCGTGACGGCCGCTACCGGTAGCGTTTCATCGCCACCGCGTTCGGTCGCGGGCGCGAGCGTGAGCGTGCCCGAGGATGCGAGCCTCGGTCGCTTCGTGCTTCGCCTCGAAATCATTCCCTCTGACGACGATGACTTCGAATGCGTCCCGTTCATCTCCGATTTGGCAGGCCTCGCGGACGGCGAAGCGTGGGTCGTTGGATCGTGCGGCCTGCGCGGCCGTCTCACCGAAACCGGCTTCGTCGATCTCGCCGCCGCCTGGGAGAAGAAGGGACGTACCTTCGCGAACCAAAAGTACAGCTGTCCGGCGCACGCGGCTTATTTCGCCGCCCTCGCCCGCTCGCCACGAGACGTGTACGCCGTGGGTGACACGCGCTGCGGTTTGGACCCCAACAGCATCTGGTTTCGTGCGCCCGAACGCTTCGATGGTCGCGCATGGCACTCCTTGGCGCACCAAGGTGCGCGCATGGTGCCCGACGTGCTCGCGGCGGCGGCTGCGGGGCCCGTTTACGGCCTCACGGATCGAAGCCGGGACGAAGTCCGCACGGCTCCGAGCGCCTGCGCCATCACGGTGCTGTCCGCCGGGCAGTCTCGGGTCCTTCGTCAGTGTCGAGCCGCTCGTCACTCGACAGACGGCAGCAGCGGTGAAGCCGAGCACTTCGTGTCCATCGGCGTGAGCGTCAGCGGTGCCTTGTGGGTCTCCGGAGAGCGCGTCACCTGGAACGGCTCGGCGGAGCGCAGCGCACGATTGTTACTTCGCCACGAGAAGGGTCTCTGGACAGAGCAGCCTTTCGACGACATGGGCGAGATCGTCCGAGCCGCGAGCGGTGAGCTCTGGCTCATCGGCGCTGCTGCGTGGCAAGAACACGAAGGCGCTTGGCGCAAAGTCTCGTTGCAAGCCGACCTGCACGAAGCGAGTGACGTGTGCGTCAAGTCACCGAACGACATCTGGTGGCTCGGTCCGAACGACACATGGCACTTCGATGGTGAGAACACACGCCGCGTGAAAAGCGAAAGTCCCGACGATCGCTCCAGTGTAATGCGCCTCGAGATGGCGGGACCAAACCTGTACGCTAGCTCGCAGTTCAAAGTATGGCAGCTCGTTTCTCCGTCCGCGCCCGCGCCCAAGCCGATCACGCTCCACCTGGGCCGAGCTCCCGCCGCGCTACGCTAGTATTCTGAGGCGAATTTTTGATTCACCACACCGGTCGCTTCTAGTGTTTGCTCCCCGGCACGGTGAGCCAGCGGGCTGTCACGAAGCAAACTCCCATACATGCGTACCCCGTGGCCCACGGCCAGCCGGGAGTCAGGTCGAGCGCCGTATCACCCGGCGTGAAGCGGTAGCTGTGGATCAAGCCCGCAGCGCTGAGCGCGGCACCCGCGAATGACCAGTAGGCGGCGATCAGAAAGCGCTGCTCAATCACGGCAACCGTGGCGGCCGAGAGCAGCATCGCCGTGAAGATGAAGCCCTGTTCCAGCGCGAACGCACCGTGAATCCAGGTGTCTGAACGCTGAAATGCCTCGAGGAGTGCCGGCGAGAAGGCTGCCGAGTTGGGACTTCCGAGTCCTGCGGCGCGCAGCCCGGACTTGGCCATGAGTGCGCCCCAAGCTGCCACACCGGGCAACAACCCCACGACGACTGCGGGTGCGTGTTGGCGCGGCGTGGCTTCGAATGCCTGGGCTGTAATCACGATGCCGATCCAGAGCACGATCGACATGCCCGCATCGACGGGCACAGCCCAAGCGATGTGAGCCAGCGTTCCCGTCAGGGCTACGATGCAGAAGAACAGCGCATTGAGAACCGAGTAACCAGCGCGTGCCCCCATGGCTTTCCAACCTGGATGCCCGATGTAAATCGTGGTCGGAAAGCAGGAACCGAACAGCGCAGCGGCGACCGTGCCGAGGCCGTTCATTGCCAGGGATGGTGCGGTCGCGAAGCGATCACCGCCCGCTTCGGCAGATTCGATATTCTGAAGGGAGCCGATGATCGTGAACAATCCCATCGGCAGAATCACCGAGAAGTAGGCGACGCCGTGCCCAGCGCCCAAAGCTTCCATGAGCTCGCCAAACACCGGTATGGGTGGAAACCAGCCCAGACGCGTCGCGGGCTCGGGACCGACCGGCGCAACGCCCGTCAACCAAGCGACTGCCGTGCCGAGCACCACAGCCACCAAACCGCCGGGCAATCCGCCTCGAAAGCGCACGCGTCCGAAGTAGACGAGCAGCACGATCGCCAGCGTGGTCATCCCAATGATGGGGCGCGCGAACGTACGAAACAGAAAGCCGAGCGCGATGAACGACAGTGCGATGCCCGCGAGCGTCGAGAGCAGCGCTGCGCGCGGCGTAATTTTGCGTAGCCGCTCCGCGACCAACGCGCCGGCGAGTTCGATGAGCCCGGTGCCGAGACACGCGGCGAGCCCGGCATGCCACGCCGCGCGGGCTGGATCCGGAGCGCCTGCGGCGGTGGCGGCCAGTTTTGCGGGCAACATCACCAGAAAGACGTACGCGAAGAGCGATACGGTGTTGATGCCGTACGGCAAGGCGCAGACGTCCGTGCGGCCCGTCGCTCGCGAGAGCCGGCGAGCTTGCCACGCGTAGAAGAGATTGCCGACCAGCAGCGACACCGCTGCTCCGGGGAGCACGCGGCCGTAAACGAGCTCGGCCGGAAACTCGAGTACGAATCGACACAGCGTGTCGATCAAGAGCAGCTGAACGAGGTTGTCGAGAGCTAGCCCGAAGAAGCCGTCGACGTCCCCTCGCACGAACCAGCGCA
>DATHEN010000191.1:0-3930 GCA_035318565.1 Polyangiaceae bacterium | reverse complement strand
TCGACAGACCCAGCTGATGCCCTAACTTTTGCTGCTTGGTGCGCAGGTACGTCGCATTCTCGGCCGTTGGCTCGGTGATGAGCGGAACGCGCTCCACGATTTCCAGTCGATAGCCGACGAGCTGCGTGAATTTGGCGGGATTGTTGCTCATCAAGCGCAGCGTGGTCACGCCCAGGTCCGTCAGGATCTGCGCGCCGACGTCATACGTTCTGGAGTCCACGGGCAGACCGAGATCGAGATTGGCTTCGACGGTGTCGCGCCCGCGATCCTGCAAAGCGTACGCGTGCAGCTTGCTCGCGAGTCCGATGCCGCGCCCCTCGTGTCCGCGCAGGTACACCACGACTCCCTGTCCGGCCGCGGCCACCTTGGCCAGCGCCGCCTCGAGTTGTGCTCGGCAATCGCAGCGCACGGAGCTGAACACGTCGCCGGTGAAGCACTCCGAATGCACGCGGACGAGCACGTTGCGTGCTCCGCAAACGTCACCCTTTACGAGCGCAACGTGCTCCTGGCCGTCGATGCGCGAACGGTACACGTGCGCCGTGAACAGGCCGTGCCGTGTAGGCAGCCGCGCTTCGGCGACGTGCTCGACGAGCGACTCTTTGATGCGGCGATAGGCGCAGAGCTCGGCGATGCTCAACACCGGCAAACCGAAGCGTTCGGCGAAGCCAGCGAGGTTTGCCGGACGCAGCATGCTGCCGTCGTCCTGGACGAGCTCGCACAACACCCCGGCGGGCGCGTGTCCAGAGAGGCGCGCCAGATCGAGCGCTGCTTCCGTGTGACCTGCGCGGCGCAGCACGCCGCCGTCCTTGGCGCGCAGCGGAAACACGTGGCCGGGGCGGGCAAAATCACTCGCGACGCAGCGCGCATCGGCGAGCGCGCGAATCGTTGCGCTGCGATCCTGCGCCGAAATGCCGGTGCTGGTCGCATGCCGGTAATCGACGGAAACAGTGAACGCCGTTTCGTGCGATTCGCTGTTGTCGGCCACCATCAATGGCAGGTTCAAGTCGCGCAGGCGCTCCTTCGACATCCCCACGCACACGAGCCCGCTGGTATGTCGGACCATGAAGGCCAGCGCCTCCGGTGTGGCGCGCTCGGCCGCCAGGATCAAGTCGGCCTCGTTTTCGCGCGTGGCGTCGTCGGTGACGACCACGAACTCCCCACGCTTCAGCGCGAGCAGCGCCTTTTCCACGTTTTCTACGGACATGACACCTCACGAATAGAAGCTCGGCTCCGGAAGCTCACCGCTCAGCGCGAAGATCCCGAGCTCGCGTATCTTGTAATCGACGGGATCGTGCAGCGTGTGTGTGCGCAGGTTCCGCCAGTAGCGATCGAGTCCGAGGTTCGCGGCCGTTGCTCTGGCCCCGCCTACCTCGAAGAGGCGGCTGGTCACGTCGAGGCCGGTGCGCGTGGTGGCGACCTTGGCCGCTGCGATGGCAATCGCGGTCCTGCCGCGTTGCTCGCGCGTGAGCGCGTCTCCGAGCTCGTAGCTCTTTTCGAGCAGAATTCCGGCGCGATCCGTGACCTCCCGCGCCGTTTCCAGCGCGAGCCAGAGCTCACCGTAGTGGCGCAGCACGTACGGGTCGCGCGCGGGGCTCGTGACGCCGGAACCAGGCCAAACACGGCGCTGCGTCTTCGTATAACGCTGTGCCTCGGCAAACGCGCCCTCGGCGATACCCAGATAGACATTGGCAAGGATCGCTTGCGCGATGCACGGCCGGAGCGAAGCGAACGTACTGCCGAGCGGTCCAGGTGTGGTCAGAACCTCGTGCGGTTCGACCCGAACTCGTTGAAAGTCCACCGAACCGCTGTCCGTCTGGCGCTGGCCCATGTTGTCCCAATCGGAGTGCACGCGGATGCCGTCGCGCGCCGTGGGAAGCGCGGCCACGACGAGCCGGTGAGGCTCCGTTTCGTGAAGCGCGGAGACGATCAGCATGTCGGAGTCCGAGGCCCCGGAGCAAAACGACTTCGAGCCTTCGAGTCGGTAGCCGGTGCCGTCGCGCGACAGGGTCGTGCGCGGATCGAGAGGATTGAGAGCGTTACCCCAGAACCAGCGCTCGCTTGCGCTTCGCCGAAACAGTTCCGCCCACTGCTCCCGATTTCCGAACAGCCGTGTCGTGGCCAACATCAGGTGTTGGAATCCGAACAGGTGTCCCAGTGAGCTGTCGGCGCGCGCGATCACGCGCACGAGCTCGAGCGCTTGGGACCAGCCGGCGCCGAGCCCGCCGTACTCCTCGGGCACGCTCAACGCGAGCAGGCCGCTTTGTCGCAGCAGATCCCGTTCGCGTTTGGCGGTGCCACCGCGGCGATCGCGCTCCACTGCCGTGCTGGCGAAGTCACGCGCCAGATCCTCGGCGACGCGCAGGTTCCTTTCGGCCTTTTCACGCGAGCTCTGTGCAGCGGCGGGGCTGGAGGTCATCTGGCGCGCACTGGAGCACGGCGCGTGCCACCTCTGGTTCGTGCTTATTCGAGCGCGGGCCCTGCGACTTTCACGGCGTTTGCGGATGGACTGCTGCTGGAGCAGCTATCCCCGAGCAAGGCGAGCGCGGTCGACATCAACCGGCAAGTCGGTTCGACCAGTGTGCGTCGGCCACGCTGACGGCGCGGGGGATCAACCCCAGGCGGTGCAAGGTGTCCGCGATCTGCTGTTGCTCCTGCACGAAGTCCTGCGTGACGGGACGCACGCTGGTGCTGCGCCGTAGGTGCCGCGATAGCGCGAGCTCGGAGACGCCGAGCGCAGGAGCCAAGGTCTCGGCTAGCCGCTCGGAGTTCTCGCGCGCCCAGCGTAACGCGCGCTCGATGTAGCCTGCGAAATTCTCCACGAGTCGGGGATGCGCGTGTGCGAAGTCTCGACTTGCGACGTAGTAGGCGGTGTTCTGTGTCAGGCCCCGGCCGTCGCGCAGCACGCGAGCTCCGGTGGTTTGACGTACGGAGGCGAGCAGCGGATCCCAGATGGCCCAGGCGTCCACCTCGCCGTCTTCGAACGCGGCTTGGCCGCCGTCGGGCGAGACGAACACGAGCTCGACCTCGTCGTAGCCGATGCTCGCTTCTTCCAGAGCCCGGATCAAAAGGTAGTGAACGTTGGCTCCGCGGTTCAGGGCGATCGTCTTGCCGCGTAGATCGGCCACGCTGTGAAGCGGCGAATCCTTGCGCACCAGGATGGCTTCGGCTTCCGGGGCGGGTGACTCGGCAGCGAGGTACACGAGCGGCACTTCATGAGCCTGGGCAAAAACGGTCGGGCACTCGCCCACGACGCCGAGACCAATCTCCCCGCGCTGGATCGCTTCGAGGAGCTGCAGTCCTGCCGGATACTCGAGCCATTCGACGGCGCGTCCCTGGTCTCGTTCATGCGCGTCGAGCTCGCCGTGCGCCTTGACCAGGGTCAGCAGACCGAACTTCTGATAACCGATGCGGATCGATGATTTGTCTTCCTGCGCGGACAAGAGGTCGAGCGGCAGGCTCGGCCGTCTCGAGCTTGCGGGTGAGGGCGTGAGGCTGCGTCCGGACCCGCGCGGCGAACCGCTCAACTCCCCACATTCGAGCAGGCGCGCGCGCACGATGTTGCGGCTGATGCCGAGCAAACGCGCGGTCTGCAGCTGATTCTTGTCACAATAGCGGTAGGCCGCGCGCATCACGCGGTGTTCGACGTGCTCGAAAAGGTTCGGCAGGTTGCTCTCGAACAAGCCGAGCAAGGCGCCCTCGAGCGCGCTTTCAGTGTCCCGTGCGCCCGCCGGAGCGCGCGGCTCGCCATTCGAACTGGGCGGCGGTGTGGTGGAAGGTCTCGTCTTCGGTCTGACCACGCTGAGGCGCAGATCGTCGGCCGTGATTTGCTGCGATTTGCTGACCAAGAGCGCATGGTGCAGGGCATTTTCGAGCTCGCGAATATTTCCGGGCCAGGGATGTTCGAGCAGCCGTTGTTCGGCCGAAGGAGTG
>DATHEN010000190.1:0-2122 GCA_035318565.1 Polyangiaceae bacterium | reverse complement strand
AACGCTTCTCGACACGATCCCGCCGTACTGGGCTCCGGCCATCGAACAATTCACGCAGCGCATCGGCGATCACCGCACGGAGGAGGGCCGGCAATTCCTGCTCTCGCGCTCGCCGCTCTCGCGTGTGAGCGCCATCCGGCGACCGTTGCTGATCGCGCAAGGCAAGAACGACCCGCGCGTCAAGCAGTCCGAATCGGATCAAATCGTCACGGCCATGCAGAATAAGAACATTCCCGTCACTTACGTGCTCTATCCGGACGAAGGCCACGGCTTCAACCGCGCCGAGAACCGCTTGTCGTTTTACGCGGTCTCGGAAATCTTCCTCGCTCAGTGCCTGGGCGGCGCGTACGAACCGATAGGCAAGGACTTCCAGGCGGCGTCCCTGAACGTGCTCGCGGGCAAAGATCGGGTCCACGGTTTGAGCGCGGCGCTCCCCTGAGCGTTTACGCGGCGGACTCGCCGCGATACGCAAGGCGTCTCGAAGCATCCAAGAAGGGACGGAGCATGGCCGCAACCAATCGACGCCTCGTTCTCGCCTCGCGCCCGGCGGGCGAGCCGAGTACCGAAAATTTTCGCCTGGAGACCGGCGCTGTACCCGAAGCGGGCGAAGGGGAGATGCTCGTCGAGAACCTGTACCTCTCGATCGACCCGTACATGCGCGGGCGCATGAGCGATCGCGAGAGCTACGCGAAGCCGGTCGATATCGGAGAGGTCATGGTGGGCGGCACGGTTGGACGTGTAATCGCGTCGAAGGCGCCCGGCTTCGAGGTTTCGGACCTGGTCGTGGGGTACGGCGGCTGGCAGGACTACGCCGTGTTCGCCGGGTCGAGTCGCCAGGTGCTCAAGGTAGATCCGGATTTACCGCCCAGCACCGCGCTCGGGGTCTGCGGTATGCCAGGCGTGACCGCGTATTTCGGTCTGTTCAAGCTCGGCGAACCGAAGGCGGGTGAAACGGTGGTCGTCTCGGCGGCTTCCGGCGGAGTGGGATCCGTGGTGGGCCAACTGGCGCGCCTGCACGGTTGTCGGGTCGTCGGCATAGCCGGCGGACCAGAGAAGTGCGCCTACGTGACGGACGAGCTCGGCTTCGACGCCTGCGTCGATCATCGCGCCGCAAACCTCGCCGACGCGCTGCGCAGCGCCTGTCCCAAGGGCGTGGACGTGTACTTCGAAAACGTGGGCGGCAAGGTGCTGGAAGCCGTGGCACCGCTGCTGAATACGGGCGCGCGCGTGCCCATCTGCGGCTTCATTTCGCAGTACAACGCAGCGGAGCCGGTCACGCCTTTCACGGTGCTGGGCGCGCTTCCGAATCCGCCCTTTCACCGCTTCTTCCTGGTCTGGGAGTGGCCGGAAGAGTACGCGAGCGCCGTTTCCGAGCTCACTCGGCACGTCAAGCAGGGCAAGCTCCGCTATCGAGAAGACGTCTCCGTCGGGCTCGAAGCGGCGCCGGAGGCGCTGCGCGACGTGCTGCGCGGAAAGAACTTCGGCAAGAAGGTCGTAAAGCTCGCGTCAGGCTGAGCTTCAGGAACCCGCAGCCAAGCTAAGCGGGAGATCCAGAGCGCCTCAGCTGCTGTTCAGCGAGGCGCCGCTGATGGGCGTGGACCAGGTCGCTGCGCGTCACGATACCGACCAGCATTTGCGGGGCCGAGCGCTCCACCACGGGAAGCCGGCCGATCGCATACTTTGCCATGAGGTCGGCGGCATCGCGCACCGAGCAGTCGTCGTGAATCACGATCGGTGGCCGCCGTAACAAATCGCGCACGCAGAGCGTCGTGGCGTCTCCCCCGAGGATTTCTGAACGAGTCAAGACGCCGATCAACCGGCCGTCAGAATCGACGATGGGAAAGGCTTGATGCGACGCTCCGGGAGATCCCGATGACAGCCAAACGCGCGCGATCGTCAGCAGCTCGTCCGCCTTCAGTGTGACCACGGGGTGGGCTGCACAGTCCCGCACGTGAATCTGCTCCAAAAAGTCCGCCGAGTACTCGGATAGGACGCGCACCCCGCGGCGCACGATCTTCTCGGTCATGATGGAATTTCGCATCATCAAGCACGACACCAGAAACGCCGCGGTGCAGCCCCCGAGCAGCGGCAGCAGCCCGATCGGCTGCCGCGTGGTTTCGAA
>DATHEN010000189.1:0-4123 GCA_035318565.1 Polyangiaceae bacterium | reverse complement strand
ATCTACAACCCGAGCGGCAAAAAAGTCGGCGCCGTCAGCCACCTGCGCAACAAAGAATATCTCTACGTCGCCACCCGCGACCAAGCCGTCTTGCGCGCGCTCCGCAGCAATGACGGCAATAAACCCGTCGCGTCTGCGCTGGCCGATTGCTGAAGATCGGGCGGCGCCGGGATCGTCCAAGGCGGGCGGGGGAACGGCGTACGTTCCCCGATAACTAGATGCGCATCGGCATGATCACGCCGATGAAGTCGGTCGGGCCGACCGGCTTGACCACACCAGGATCGAGCGCGCCGCCGAGCTCGAGCGCGACCTCGTCCTCGGTGATCGAGCTCAGCGCGTCGAGCAGGTAGCGCACGTTGAAACCGATCTCGACGCCTTCACCCGCGTAGTCGACGTCGAGCTCTTCGCTGCCTTCGCCCACGTCCGGGTTCTCGCTGGTGATGCGCACGATGCCCGGCTCGACGCCGAAGCGCGCCGCGCCGCTCTTGTCGTTCGCGACCAGGCTGATGCGCTTGAGCGCGTCGAGCAGCGGCTGGCGGCCGAGCACGACCCGGCGCGAGGCGGACTTCGGGATCACCTTGCCGTAGGGCGGGAACTGCTCGTCGGCGAGCTTGACGCTGAGCAGCACGTCTTCGTGGCGAAAGAACGCGTTACCCGCGGCGTGCGCGATGCCGAGCGTCGCGCCGCCTTCTTCGCCCTTGCTGGCGCCCGTGCGCGCTTCGTCGATCAACCGGCGAAGCTCACCGATGCCCTTCTGCGGCACGAGCATCTGAAAGTTGAGCATCTTGCCGCCTTCGCGCTGGCGGTACTCGGCCTTGGACAGACGGTGTCCGTCGGTCGTGACCATCCGCACGATCTTGCCATCGCCTTCGAGCAGCGCGCCCGAGAGGTGCGGGCGGGTCTCGTCCGACGACATCGAGTAGTGTGTCAGCGCGATCAAGCGTCCGAGCTCTTCAGCTGCGAGCTCGATCAGCTCGAGCCCGCTCGCGCTCGGCAAGGTCGGAAAGTCCTGGCCGGGCATCGCGGGAATCTTGAAGCGCACGCGCCCCGAGCGAATCTCCACCGCGTGGTTGTCGAGCGCCTTCAGGGTCACGTCGCCTTCCGGCAGGTTCTTCGCGATGTCGAACAGCGTCTTGGCCGGCAACGCGGTCACGCCGCTGCGCGTGATCTCCGCGCTGCAGCTCGAGGTCACCGACAAGTACAAATCCGTGGCTGCGAAACGCAGCGTCTTTTTGTCCTCGGACGACAGCAGGATCGTCGACAGGATCGGCATCGAGCTCTTGCGATCCGCGACCGAATGCGTACGTGCCAGGCTGCGGACGAAGTCCCTCTTTCCGATGGTCAGTTCCATGGTTTGGCCGAGAGGTTTCCCATGCGGGAGGGCTCCGAGTAAACCCTGAACGGGTGCGATCCGCTCGCTCTCGAGCCGGCTGTTTGGGCTCGCGTTTCAGCTCTGCACAACGCTCTCCGGATCCGGATCGGGAGTTAATTGATTAACGTCGTCTTTAATCATGGCTGTGAATTGCGGAGTAAAGCGGCTAAGCCATTGAATACGCGGGAGAATCAACCGAGCGAACAGGTGGATGCAATTGTGATCCAAACCGGTGCAACGGTCTTACCCCGGCGGCGCACAAGTTGATCAGATCACTTGTCCCGATCGCCTCCACAGCCCGAGCCGCCGACAAGAATCGATCGCTCAGCTCACCGTTCAGCGACGCGCGACGCCCGCCCCAACCGCTGCATCCCGCTCCCGCGCTCGAAGCGACGAGTAAGCGAAGTGAGCCCCGGTCCGTCCGCCGCTGAGCCGTCGCTCGAAGCGACGAGTGAGCGCAACGAGCCCCGCATGGGAAGAGCCCGCCGATCCGTCGCTGACGCGCTCAAAGCGACGACGCGGCACGCTCAAGGCGACGAGTGAGCGCAGCGAACCCCGCGTGCGGTGGAGCCCCGCCGGTCTTCCGGTGGGGCGGGGCGGCGCGTGCCGCCCCGTGTTACCACTAACGCTTTTCGAGCTTGTGCTCGATCGCTTCGACCACGTCGAGCACGTCGCGGTCGGCGCTGACGATGCGGCTCTCGATCTTGCGGACGGCGCTCATGACCGTCGTGTGATCCTTACCGCCGAAGCGCTCACCGAGCTCGGTGTAGCTGGTCTTGAGCCGCTGGCGGCACAGGTACATCGCGATCATTCGCGGGTGCGAGACCGAGCGGTGGCGCCGGTGGGAGCGCAGATCCGACATGCGGATGCTGAAGTACTCGCAGACCGCGCGCTGGATGTCCTCGACCGTGGTGTTGACCTCGGGGCGCGGCAGGGCCACGCGCAGGGTCTCGCGCGCGAACTCCAGATCGATCGGGCGCTTGAGCAGCTCGGCCTTGACCGCGAGCCGCAACAGGGTGCCCTCCAGCTCGCGCACGTTGCTCTTGACGGTGAGCGCGAGGAAGTTCGCGACCTCGTGCGGGAGCTCGATGCCCTCTTGCTCCGCCTTTTTCTTCACGATCGCGATGCGGGTGTCGAGCTCAGGCGCCTGGATGTCGGCGACCATGCCCCACTGGAAGCGGCTGATCAGCCGCTCTTCCATCTTGCCGATCTGCTGCGGGAAGACGTCGCTCGAGACCACGATCTGCTTGTCGCCGTGGTAGAGCGCGTTGAAGGTGTGGAAGAACTCTTCCTGCGTTTGCTCGCGCGTGGCCAGGAACTGGATGTCGTCCATCAGGAGCACGTCGCATTGGTTGCGATAGCGGCTGCGGAACTCGTTGATGCGATGGTTCTGCAGCGCCCAGATGAACTCGTTGGTGAAGCGCTCGGCTGATACGTAGAGGATGCGCGCGTCGGGACGGTCGATCAGCACGCGGTGACCGACTGCGTTCACCAGGTGCGTCTTGCCCAAACCGACGCCGCCATAGATGAAGAGCGGGTTGTAGCGCGTGCCCGGGCTCGATGCGGCAGCCATCGCCGCGGCGTGCGCGAGCTGATTGCTCGGCCCGACGACGAAGCTCTCGAATTTGTACTTGGGATTCAGGTTGGTCTGCGGACGCGCTGGCTCGGGCGGACGCGACGGCGGCGGGAGCTCGCTGCGCCGCTCGCTCGTCCGCGCGCTCTCCGCGAGGCTCTCGGCCAAGCTCTCGTCGACCTTCCAGTCGACTTCGATCTGCGAGACCGAGGAGCGGGTGCGCAGCAGATCGAGCAGCAGCTCTAGATAGTGCGAGCGAATCCAATCGGCGTAGAACCGATTGGGGATGCGCAAGCTGAGGCGCTTACCGTCGAATCCATCGAAACGAATGGCGCCGAGCCAGGTCTCATAGTTCTCTTCGGAGAGCCGTCCACGCAACTCCGTAAGCGCTGATTCCCAATGGTCGTTCATCGACACGGGTCCCTGGTCTTCGGACACGAGCACGCCCTCTTCCGTAGACAAGACAATCTCCAAAGAGCGCCCACCGCCCTGCCAACACACTGCTCAACGAACAGGACGCGAGTCGCTCGACACTGCTCCGCAGCATCGCCCGCTCGCCTGTTCCTCGCGCGCGCCGATGGAGTCCGCGAAGCTAGCAAAGGCGATCCGGGGCGTCCATACGGATCCCGGCGCGCGAAAAAAATTTCGGCGGCTCGAGGTGATCTTTTCCGCGCGCTATGCACGCGTAAATCACGCCGTCGTCCACCGCGGTCGCCAACAATTTGGAGTGCCACGAAAGCGACTGCTAGAACCGGGCTGAAAGCGGGATGCATCTGTTCCGCTACCCTGTGTTTTCCGATGACCCGCACGATGTCGATCACTGCACGCACAAGCTGCGCAATTCCGGCACTCGCTATTGCAGTGCTTGCACTCCTCGTGCTGCAGCCGCACGGTGCGCGCGCCGACGATTGCCGCGAGATCGACAAGGTCGAGTGTCCGAAGCCGGTTAATGCGGAAACCGCGCGCGGTCTCGGACTCGGAACCGGCGTGCGCGCATCGGCGCTTTCCACCTCGGCGCTCGCCTACAGTCCCGGCGCGCTCTCGCTCGGCAACCTGTATCACATCGAAGGCAACGTCGATTACATGTCGGAGCTCAAGACCGTCGCGCTCGGCGCTGCGGTCGTCGACTCGTCGACGTCGAAGCTCGGCGCCGGCGTCGGGCTGCGCGGATTTCTCGC
>DATHEN010000188.1:0-2586 GCA_035318565.1 Polyangiaceae bacterium | reverse complement strand
GAGGGCGAGCTCTACCAGCGCGTGCACTTCCTGATCCTCAACCACCTGCGCGCCAGCCAGTACGACGGCAAGTGGACGGACAGCGCCGTGCGGCGCTTCGCGCGCGAAATGGGTGGCAATCTCGAAGGCCTCTTGTGCCTGTCGCGCGCGGACATCACCACGAAGCGGCCGGAGAAGAAGCGGCGCGGTATCGCGATGATCGACGAGCTGGCCTTGCGCATCACCGATCTGGCCGCCGAGGACGCGAAGCTGCCGCCGCTGCCCACCGGCGTGGGCAACGACTTGATGATCGAGTTCGCGCTGCCTCCGTCGCGGCTGATCGGCGACGTCAAACGCGCGCTGGAAGCCGCCATCGACTCCGGCGAGATTCCCGGTCAGCAAGAGAGCCGCTTCTACGTCGAGTACGTGGCGCAGAACCGCGCGCGCTTCGGTCTATCCTGAGGAGCGCGCGGCGCGCGTGTCCGGTGGCGCCGGATCACCCGAGGCTGCCGTGCCCGGGGCGAAGCTCTGCAGGAAGACCTTGGAAGCGTACGGTAGCACCAGGCCGGGCAGACCCTTCTTCGGAGCGAGCTGGCCTACCAATCCGAACAGCAGCACCAGCGTACGCTCTACGTAGAAGTAGCCTTCCGGGTACTGCACGCTGCGCATGATCTCGCGCAGCTTTCCGCGCGCTTGCTGATAGCCGGAGAGCTTTTCCACCGCGCGCCGGTCGATGCGCGAGAAGTCCTCGATTTGCACGCCCTTCAGGACCTTCAGGTACTCGCGTCCCACCTCTCCGAGCAGTTTACGATCGCCGCCCTCGGCGACGAAGCCCATGCGTTCGATGCCAATCAGGATCTGCTCCGAGTCGCGCGTGAGCGCGCCGAGCACGATCGTCTTCATCCCTTCGGCGAGCGCATCCGTCACTTCCTCCACGGCGCCGTAGTCGAGGATGACGAGCGTGGGGCCCGCTCTCACCAGGAAATTGCCCGGGTGCGGGTCCGCGTGAAACACACGGTGGTCGAACAGCATCGCCACGTAGCATTCGACCAGCAGCTCGGCGACGGCCTCCGGATCGATGCCGTGCTCGGCGAGCGCTGCGCTGTCCGTCAGCTTGACGCCTTCCTCGTACGACATCGTCAGCACGCCCGCGCCGGTGAACTCGTCGACCACCTCTGGAACCACGACGTCCTTGCGCCCCGCGAAGATCGACCGGATGCGCTCCATGTTCGAGCGCTCGTGCGCATAGTCGATCTCTCGGGTCAGCATGGCTTCGATCTGATCGAGCACACGGCCGAGGTACTGCACCTGCACGAGCTTCTGCACGAGCGGCAAGAGCAGGCGCAGCAGCGCCAAGTCGTGACGGATCAGCGCCTCGATGCCCGGGTAGCGCATCTTCACCGCCACCACCCGACCATCGGCGAGCACGGCGCGGTGCACCTGCGCGAGTGAAGCCGCAGCCAGCGGACGCTGATCGAACTGCTTGAAATGACGGCGAGGGTTGTCGCCGAACGCCTCGTACAGGCGTGACTCGATCTCGTCGAAGGGCCGAGCGGGAACGCGATCTTGCAAGGCCTGCATGGCTTCGCCGTACGCCCTGGGCAGAAAGGTGCCGACCACACTGAGCAGCTGTCCAAGCTTGATGAACACGCCTCGCAAGCGGGTGAAGCCGCGGGCCAGACGCCGGGCGTTGCTGGCGTGGATGCGCTCCATGCGCGCTAGGTGACGCTGGCCGCCGTTGACCTTGCCGAGCAGCCACCCGAGGCCGTACGATCCGAACAGGGTCGCGAAGAGCAGCAGCGCATACAGCGAGCGGAGCACGGCCTCGAATCTATAGGTCCCAGGACCCCTACCCCTCAAGAATTGCGGCACCCGGCCGTTCGAAGTCGTTGGATGTCTCTAGTTGGTACACCGCGCGCGCCGGGCAACGGCATGAAGATTCTGCTCGCAGACGACGAGCCGATCGCGCGAACGTTGCTCGAGCACTGGTTGACCGGCTGGGGCTATCAGGTCACTCTCGCGCGGGACGGCGAAGCCGCCTGGAATGCCCTGAAAACCGATCCGGAGCTGCGCCTCGCGATCGTCGATTGGGTCATGCCGAAGATGGACGGCACCGACGTGTGCCGCGCTCTGCGCAAAGGGTCCCAGGAACCCTACGTGTATGTGGTGCTGCTCACGGCGCGTGACCGCAAAGACGACATCGTGCGCGGTCTAGATGCCGGCGCCGACGACTACCTGGTCAAACCGTGCAATCCGCTGGAGCTCGAGGTGCGGCTTCGGGCGGGACGGCGCGTCATCGAACTTCAGGAGCAGCTCGTGCGAGCGCGCGAAGCGCTGCGCTTCGAGGCCATGCACGACGCCCTGACCGGTCTGCTCAATCGGCGTGCCCTGCTCAGCCTGCTGGACAACGAGCGCTCGCGCTCGAGCCGCACCGGCAACGCCCTCAGCGTGATCATGGGCGATCTGGACCGTTTCAAGTCGATCAACGACTCGTTCGGCCACGCCACGGGTGACGCCGTGCTGCGCGAAGCCGGCAAACGCATGAAGACCAGCGTGCGCGCCTACGACTCGGTCGGCCGCATCGGCGGTGAGGAGTTCATGTTGATC
>DATHEN010000187.1:0-3064 GCA_035318565.1 Polyangiaceae bacterium | reverse complement strand
GCGCGCGCCGCATGCTCGCCAGGTCCGGCGTTGCACGCCGCGGGATCGAGCCAGCCGAGATGCGCCCGGGCTTCTTCGACCGAGCTCAGTGCACAGCAATCTATCGCCGCGACCGAGTCTCCGGCGAAAAACCAGCACAGTTTGGCGCGGCGATCGATGAGGTAGCGGGCGTAGTATGCGGCTCCCGAGCCCACCTCGATTTCTCCCGCGCCGATCGTGACCATCGGATTGTCCGAACTGGCCCGCACGACTCCCGGTTTGGACGAGTAGCAGCCGCCGGTGAACAAGGCCAGCGCCGCGCAGAAACCGATACGTGAATGGATTGGCATGAGCATGAGGGCGCGGACACTATCATCGTTTCGAGTGCGGGACGGTGAGGCATCCGGGATTAGCTCCGGGAGTTCACGCAGCACTACTCGTTCACGGTGACGGAGCCGTCGCCGTAGCCGCTCGGTCCACGACGCGCGTGGGGTCAAGTCGCTGCACGTTGTTCTTCAGCTGGTTCCAGTCGTGGATTTCGGTGAGTCGAGACACGAGTAAAAACTCACGTTTAGCGATGCGCTTACGTTTTCTTCGGGCGTGCGAAATCTTTTTTGATCCAGCCGGGCATAGCCCCGCGATGTTCCTCACTCGCTCTACCCACGCCCGACTGGCGACCTTCCTGCTTCTAGCGGCTGCTGCTGGCAACGCAACGGGGGTTGCGGCGACAGCACGGAAGAAAAACTGGCCGTCGCGCAGCTGGCCGAGGGCTGCATCCTGGACTCCGATTGCCAAAATCCGCTCGTGTGCGCGTTCGAGCACTGTCACAAGGAGTGCAACGAGGACAGGGACTGCAGGGACGTCGGGGGCCGCTGTGTGCGCGGTCCAGATGGAGAGATGGCGTGTGCCAGCTTTCTGCGGACCGCACCTGCGACACGGATGACGAGTGCAGGGGAGAGCAGAAGTGCGCACCCGATGGACGCTGCCACGACCTCTGCTCCGTCGCTCCGTCGCTGCGCCGTGCTACTCGGATCTGGTTTGCACGACCGGCGACCACTGCGCGAGCACCAGCGAGGTTGACGCTAACGGCAACTTGTCAATCGATGGGGGCACTGGGTCGAGCGATGCTTCGTACCCCGGCGACGGCTCTGCCGGGAACGGCGGCAGCGGCGGTAACGCCGGCAGTGGCGGCAGCGGCGGTAACGCCGGCGGCGGCGGTAGCGGTGGCGGCTCAGCGGACGCGCGCCCCGAGTCCGACGCAGCGAGCAACGACGCGAGCAGCGCAGGAGATTCCGCGGATGCGGGCAGCGTGCTCGCGGAGTACGAGCCGAACGACACGCGAGAGACGCCCATGCCGCTGCCGCTCGCGGCCACCGTGCGCGCGCAGTTCGCTGCCGCGGGTGAGTACGACTTCTACGAGGTCAGCGTGCCCGACACCGACACCGACACCGCGGGCGGCTATTTCGTCTTTTCGGTCACTGACATTCCGCAGGGCGAGCTCAACTTGGATGTGCTGTCCGGCGTGAACTACCCGTCGGTTCTGAGCACGTACACGGCTCAAATCGGCGTTTCGAAATTCGGCTACTTCGCCACCGGGCCCAAGAAGGAAGCTGCAGATGGCGGACCGAATACCGGGCGCTTCCTGATCCGGATGCAAGCCAAAGCAGGGCAAGTCTATCCCTACCGCTACACGCTCGACGTGAAGTACATCCGAGCCGAGGATGCGCGCGAGCCGGATGATACGCGGCAGACGGCGCGGCCCTTGGCGCTGAACGGAACCGCCCGCGCGCTGCTGTTCGCGGGTTTCGCCGGGAGCAGCATCCCGTCGGCGGACTACTACGACTGGTACGCGCTGGAGCTCGGCGCCGGTGCTTACAGCGCACTCCTGACTGCGGTTCCGGAGTCCGTCGACGGGCACGTCGCGCTCTACAATTCAGCCGGCACGCGCGTCACGTTCAAGGTGAATGCCACGAGAGGCGCCGATGTAGCGCTCTCGGGCAGCGTCGCAACTGCAGGGACGTACTACTTCCTCGTCACTGCCTACCACCTGCCCTCGGCTCAAGGTACCACCGCGCTCCCCGGCGAGGTCCCCGCGCACTTCACGCAGCCCTACTCGTTCACGGTGACGCAGCCGTGAAGATCTTGCCCGGATCTTCAGGAGCGGAAGTCCGCTCGACGAAGCGCCTTTGGATTGCGTTGACCGCGACGGCATGCGATGCGTTTTGACGGTGATCGTCGGCAGCCGCGCCCTCTGACGTCTCGACTTCGATGAGTCCGGTGCACTGTTTTCGATGCCTCGAGTAAGCCGAGATTGCGCGGCGTGGAGTAGCACTGCCATGGAATCCGGAAAGCGCTGCCGCAGCCAAGATCGAGAGCCGATTACCGGCGCGCCACTTTTGATGGTGGCGCGCTCACCAGGTGGTTCCAGCACTGTCCAACATGCGAATGGCAGCGGGAGCGAAATGCATCGAGGCGAAGAATTCGATTGACGGATTTGGCGGCAAGCGTCGCTCGATTTCGTGGACGCGTGTGCAATTGCGGCGCGCCCGCACGACGTCGCGCGCTCACCGGCGATGTTCGAGTCGAACGATTCCGATCGCGTTGCGCACCTCGATGCGCGCGCTGCGCGTCGCTCTCGGCCTCGCCGAAGCGCATGTTATGGCAATTGCATGGAACACCTGTCTTCCATGCCCGATTCTGATCTTCTCGCAATGCTTCCCGCACTGCTCACGCACGAGCGTGATGTCCTCGTCAAGGTCATCGCGTACTTGGTCGAAATCGACCGGCTCCGCCTGTATCTCGAGCAGGCGTGTTCCTCTCTGCGCAGCTTTTGTGTCGAGCGTCTCGGCTACAGTGAAGACGAAGCCTCCAAACGCGTGCGCGTAGTGCGCCTCGCACGACGGCTGCCCCGTGTGCTGGATGAGCTGCAGAGTGGATCCATCCATCTAACACTACTGTCATAAACTTTTCCATCGAGCCCGATTTGTGAGATCGAGGGGCGATGGCCCAGAAAAGCTCCGAAATCGCGACTGCGTACCGTCTCGAGCAGTTCTTCGACGGCATCGGCATGCACCTGAAGGATCGT
>DATHEN010000186.1:0-3086 GCA_035318565.1 Polyangiaceae bacterium | reverse complement strand
TACCACGTCACTGAGGCGGGCAGTCAAAGCGGCGCGCAGGGCCTTGGTCGATAGCGGCGAGCTGCAAGCCAGCATTCAGACGGTTGTGGGCTGCGGCTATCGCTTCGTTCAGCCCGTCGAGCACAGCGCGCCGGACCGTGCAGTGGAAGCGCCCGAACCGAGCCCTCGAGCGCAGCTGCAAGACGCCGGCGACAGCGTATACAGCGCGGCACTGGCCGAGCCTTTCGTCGGCCGCGACGCCGTCCTGAGCGTGCTCGACGCGAGCCTCGAGCGAGCGTTCTCCGGTTCCGGTAGCGTTTCCGTGTTGAGAGGCGAGCCGGGTATCGGCAAGACGCGCACCGCGCACGAGCTGGCGCGCCGCGCCGCCGAGCTCGGTTCGGACGTACTGATCGGACGCTGCATGGAGGTGGAGGGCGCGCCGCCGTTCTGGCCCTGGCTGCAGATGCTGCGCCAATTCCTCGGCTTGCGCGGTGAAGAAACCGTGCGGCGCCTGCTGGGTACCGGCACGGCCGACGTGGTGGACGCCATGCCTGCGCTGCGCGCGATCTTCAAGGATCTGGCGAAAGCGCCACGCATTCACAAAGCGCACGCGCGCTTCCGGTTGTTCGAGAGCATGGCCGAGTTTCTGGTGCGCGCCTGCTCGGAGCGCCCGCTGACGCTGATCTTCGACGACCTCCAGCGTGCCGACCAGCCCACGCTGACGCTGCTGGTCTTTCTCGCGAGCCACTTGAAAGAAGCGCGCCTGCTCGTGCTGGGCACGTCGCGTCCGACCGCCGAGCGTGAAGGCGAAGTGTCCCTTTTGATTGGCGAGCTCCTCCGCAGTGACACGAGCTCCTGCATCTCCTTGACGGGGCTCCAGGCCGGCGAGGTGGCGCGCTACCTGGAGCTCACGGTCGGCTGTCGCCCTCCCGAGGAGATAACCCGTGCCGTGCACGAAAAGACGGGCGGTAACCCGCTGTTCCTGCGGCACTTGGTGCACAATTTCGTGGCTGCCGGGCGCCCGGTTGGCTGGGCGTGGCTCGATCGAGTGGCGGCCGATCATAACCTGCAGGAGTCGATCGAGCGCTGGCTCGGCGGATTACCGCACGACTGCCGCAGGCTCTTGCAGGTAGCAGCGGTCATTGGCAGCGAGTTCTCGCTCGCCACCTTGGCGGATACTGCCGGACTGGCTGCCGCGGACGTGCTGGAAACCCTGTGCGAGGCCGAGCTCGCTTGCGTGGTGCGGCGCGTAGAAGGTGACGTCGGTTGCTATCGCTACGCGCACGCTCTGGTGCGTGACTTGCTCTACGATCAGCTCGCGCAGACGGAGCGCGCGCGTCTGCATGGCCGAGTCGGGGCGGCGCTGAGAGCGTCGAGCGCCGAGACCGACGCCGACAAGCTCTCCGAATTGGCCCATCACTTCGTGCAAGCGGCGCCCGTGTACGACGACGGGCTCGCGCTGGTCTACGCCGAGCGCGCCGCGCACGTGGCGCTCTCTCGGTTCGCTTACGAGGAAGCCGCGCTTCACTTCGAGCGCGCGCTGCAGGTCTCCAGCCTGCGCGCGGCGAACCTGACGCTGCGCCTGGAATTATTGCTGCAGAGGGGCGAGGCGCTGGCCTGTGCCGATCGAGTCGCAGACGCCCGCGCGACGCTGGATCGAGCCGTGGACATCGCGCGCGGGTTGGGTGCCGTCGAAGCGCTGGCAAGGGCAGCCATCGCCATGTCGATTCCGCTCGAGTACGGCACGGTCGATCGCGAACACGTCGGTTTGCTGGAAGAAGTGCTGGCTTTGCTGCCGGAGAGTGATGAGCGCTGCGCGCTGCTACGCGGCATACTCGCGAAATCGCTCTTGTACTCGGGTGAGCTCGAGCGGCGCACGCGGGTCGCACGCGAGGCCGTTCAGAGCGCTCGAACTCTGGTCGACCTCGGCGCGCAGGCACGCACACTGCGCTACTGCCTGCAGGCACTCTCCGAGCCGGAGCAGTACGCCGAACGGCGAGTGCTGACCGATCAGCTGATCGAGCTGGCCCGTACCCAGAACGATCATCAGCTCTTGTTGCATGCGTGTCTCGCGCGAATTCAGGCTCATCTGGAGCTCGGAGAGCTGGCAGCGGTCGATCGCGCGATATCGGACATGGAGGCGCTGGCTGCTCACGCGCGGCAGCCTTACTTCCGCTGGATAGCCACGGCGATACGCGCGATGCGCGCCACCATCGCCGGCCAGCTGCCTCTGGCCTCGACCCTTGCCGACGAAGCGCTGCAGTTCGGGCGACGCTTCTTCGACGCGGTAGCCCACGGCACTTATTGCGTGCAGATGACGGGCATCTGGTGTCTGCAAGGGCACATCGACTGGGCCGAGGCAACCGTGCGCCAGATCTCGTCGCGCTACCCCGCGTTGAGCGGGTGGCGCGCCATCCTCGGCTTCCTCGAGGCGCAGCTGGGACACACGGAGCAGGCGCGCCGTGAGTTTCAGCGCTTGACGGACCGTGACTTGGAGAGCGCCCGCCGTGATCCGTTCGTGCTGAGCGCGCTGGCGCCGCTCGCCGATCTCGGCGCCCTGGTTGGCGACTCCGCCTCCGTGCGGCTGCTCTACGAAGCACTGAAGCCGTACGCGGGTTACCACGCGGTGGTGATGGGCGGCATGTTCACGCACGGACCCGTGGAACGCCACCTGGGCATGCTGGCTGCCAAGCTGAAGCGCTTCGAGGCGGCCGCGCGGCACTTCGAGCGCGCGATCGAGCAAAGTGAGAAGATGCCTTCGGTGCCGTACCTGTGCCTGACTCGTCAGTCCTACGCGCTCATGCTGGCCAAGGCTGGTGCGGCAGAGCACCGCGAGCGCGCTTCGCTCGAGTTGGGGCTCGCGTTTTCAGCGAGCCAAGCGCACGGCATCCACCAGGTCTCGGAGTTCTGTCGGCGCACGGCACAGCGCCATGGACTCTGCCTGCCGGACGCGCCAGCGCTGCTTCGCCCCGTCAGCGTCGTCGTCGAGCGCCCGCAAGCGATCGGGCGCCGGCAGCTCGAAAGTTAGGCGAGGGCATGGCGTTTCGCACCGTGCGCGCACCGTGCGCACTCGCCTCGATCCGGGCCAAATCGGCGCTTGCGGGACG
>DATHEN010000185.1:0-5352 GCA_035318565.1 Polyangiaceae bacterium | reverse complement strand
CGGCATCACGCCGCTCGGCCGGAGCAACAGATCCCCGCTGAGCGGCAAGCCGTGTTCGGCGCGAAACTCCCGCCAGTAGCGGCGCTCCTGTTCACCGAGCTCCGTAGCCGGAGGTTCATCGTAGATGAACTCGCGGTGGATACGATGAAAGTTCTCTTCCGCGCCGAGCTCCGCGAGCACCGAGTACACTCCCCACTGCAGGCGATTGGCGAACACGAAGTCGCGCGGCATGTTGAGCTTGGCCTGAATGCCGGCAAATTCGCCCTCCGGCCGAAACACCACGCGCACGCTCTGGGCCGTGTACTTGCGGTCGAAACGAAATACGCGGTCGGCTTGAAACGGCGCGTAGAAATAGTCGAAGTAGCGGTACAGGAGCTGGGGCGTGACGCCCGCGTCCGGTTTGATGAAGCCGAACTCCACGGTGAGGTCGTAAAAGCGCTGGGCGTCGCCTTCCAGGTGTGCCTTCACGAAGCGCCTCCAGCGCTCCAGCATGGGAACCGGAAAGTACTTCACGCAGCCGAAGTCCAAAAAGGCCATGCGACCCTCGGCGTCGAACAAGTAGTTGCCAGGGTGCGGATCGCCGTTGAATACGCCGAAGCGAAAAATCGAGCCGAACACGAAGCGATACAGAATTTCACCGTAGCGTGCGCGGCGCGCCGGTTCCTCCGTCTTCAAATCGGCCAGGCGTTTGCCGGCAATGAACTCCGAGGTGAGCACGCGGGGCGTCGAATAGTCGCTCACCACGCGCGGGATGCGAATGAACGGATGATTGGCATAGATCAACTGAAACGCGCGCTGATTCGCGGCTTCAGAGCCGTAGTCGAGCTCTTCGCCGATGCGCGCGCGCAGCTCTTCGACGATCGGCTTCGGATCCAGCGAGGCGTAGAGCATGCTGAGCATGGAGTAGAGCAAATCGGCGTTGTTCAAATCCGCGCGAATCGCCTCGGCGACCCCGGGGTACTGCACCTTCACCACGACTTCCTCGCCGCTCGGCAAGCGCGCCCGGTGGACCTGGCCGATTGACGCAGCGGCCAGCGGCTTCGTATCGAGCTCGGCGAAGGCGCGTTCGAGCGGCCGCCCGAGCTCGCGCTCGATGACATCACGAATCAGGGTGAAGTCCATCGGCGGCGCCGCGGTCTGCAGTGAGCTCAGCGCCTCGCGGTACTCCTCGGGCACCTCGTCGCTCACGAAGGACACCATTTGCCCGATCTTCATCAGGGCGCCTTTCATCTGTCCCATCTCGTGCGCGACGAGCTCGGCGCTGGCCTTGCGTTGCTGGCTGGCAATGCGGGCGCGCCGCTCGGGGCTCGCGAACCAGCGCCGCACGCGAGCTCCCAACCAGCTCGTGGCGAAACGGGTCCAGAGCCGGGCCAGGCTCGAAATGCGCCCGACCCGGGTGGTGGCCATGCCCTTGCCGGGCAGCAGCAGCACGAGCACCGCGACGGCGCCCAGGAGCACCGCGACGAGCAGGAACACGAGCCACCCATCCACGATATGAGCCTCTTGTAGCACTACTGCCAGAAACCTTGATGTTGTGGCTGAAATTGCCTCATTCCCGTCCGCGCCCTCGGACCCCGCCACCCGCGCCACTCGACTCTTCCAACGAGCAGGAAATCGCCGCCGGCCTCGCCGGTTTTCTTCCTGTGGCTCCTGGCTACTCGGGCAGATCGTGATCTGCTCCTGCCAAGACTTCTGGCAGTAGTGCTAGCCCAAACCAGCTCGAACCGAGAGCGTTTCGATCGAGCTCTCCGAATTACGCCACTTGGCACTGGCAGGTCGCGTCGCTACGTCCATATATGCCCCACCCGTGTCACGCAGCGTATCGTTCAGTCTAATCCTCGCAGTTGCAGCGTCGCTCATGGCCGCGCTGCACGGCTACGTGTGGCTGCGTCTCGTACATGACGTGGCACTTCCGTCCGGCCCTCACGCCCTGCTGACCGCGGCGCTGGTGCTCTTGTACCTGAGCTTGCCGTTCGGATTCTGGTTTGGCCGAGCGCGTGCGCAGCGCCGCACGCGGCCACTCTTGTTCTTCGCGTTCGGCTGGCTCGGCGTGCTGTTCTTCTTACTGGTGCTGCTCGGCGCCGCGGACGTCGCCCGTTTCCTCGCGGAACTGGCGGCGCACCGTCTATTCGGCTTGCCCGAGTCGTCGGCCGAAATGCGCTTGCTCTGGTCGCGTGGCAGCGCAGGCAGCGTGCTGCTCGCCGCTCTCGTCATGACACTGCTGGCGGTGCGCTCCGGGCTCGGTCAGGTCCGCGTGCGCGACGTGCGCGTGGAGCTGACCCGCTTGCCGAGCGCGCTGGACGGCTTCGTAATCGTGCAGCTCAGCGACGTACACGTCGGGCCCACCATCGGCAAGGCTTTCATCGAACACTTGGTGGAACGCTGCAACGCGCTCGAGCCCGACGCCGTAGTCATCACCGGCGATCTCGTGGATGGTTCGGTGACGGAGCTCGGGCCGGCGGTAGCGCCGCTCGCGAACCTGCGGGCGCGTCACGGCGTATACTTCGTGACCGGCAACCACGAATATTACTCGGGAGTGCGCGCGTGGTGCGATGAGCTCACTCGGCTCGGCATCCGTGTGCTGCGCAACGAGCGGGTCAGCATCGGAAGCGCAAGCGTCGGCTTCGATCTGGCCGGCGTGGACGACTTCAGCGCGCGGCAATTCGGCCGCGGCCACGGCGCTGATTTGCCGCGCGCGCTCAGCGGCCGGGACCCGAGTCGCGAGCTCGTGCTGCTCGCGCATCAGCCGCGCGCCATCTTCGAAGCCGAACGTCTCGGGGTCGGTCTGCAGCTTTCCGGGCACACGCACGGCGGCCAGCTCTGGCCCTGGAACTACATGGTGCGCCTGCAGCAGCCGGTGGTCTCGGGGCTCACGCGCTTCGGCAATTGCCAGCTCTACGTCTCGAACGGCACTGGCTACTGGGGCCCGCCCATGCGTCTCGGCGCCCCCGCAGAGATCACCCGCGTCGTCCTCAGGGCCGCGAGCGCGGCGCACGAGCTAGTGCCCGAGTCCATCGAGCTGATGGGTCATATCGCTGCCCCCGACCCGGCGAGGGCAGCGATATGACCCTCATTGCCAACACTCTGACTCGGGCACGGACTGTCTCGACGCACCTCGATTCAGCAGAATCGAGGTGCTAAGGCGCGCCGCCTGATGCGACTTCGCGCGTGATCGCCTCGGCTACGCGCACGCCATCGAGCGCGGCGCTCACGATGCCGCCGGCGTAGCCGGCGCCCTCGCCGCACGGGTAAAGACCGCAAAGACCGCGCGCCTCGAGCGTGTTTTCGTCGCGCACCACGCGTACCGGCGAGCTCGTGCGCGACTCGACGCCGATCAGCACCGCTTCTTCGCTCAGGTAGCCGCGCATGCGCCGTTCGAAGCGCTGCAGCGCCTGTTTCAGGTACGAGGACAGCGGCACACCCGCGGTGTCGAGCACCTCGGCCACGTTGCTCGGATTCAGGCCCGGCTGGTAGCTCGTTTTCGGCACGCTGCTGGAGGCGCGGCCCGCGAGGAAATCAGAAACGCGCGTCGCGGGAGCGCGCAACATGCCGCCCCCGGCCACACAGGCCGCCCGCTCCACGGCTCTTTGGAACTCCACCCCCGCGAATACGCCCTCGAATCCGTGCGCGGCGAGCTCGGCAGGCTCGAGCGAAACGACGAGACCGGAGTTCGCAAAGGGTGAGTCGCGTTTCGACAAGCTCATGCCGTTGACCACCAGACCCTCGGCATCGGTGGACGCCGGTACGACGAACCCACCGGGACACATGCAGAACGAGAATACCCCGCGATCCTCGACCG
Organism: Polyangiaceae bacterium; assembly: GCA_035318565.1. Taxonomy (GTDB): domain Bacteria; phylum Myxococcota_A; class Polyangia; order Polyangiales; family Polyangiaceae; genus DATDJP01. Next base: position 1,553 of record DATHEN010000185.1, on the reverse strand, counting down.
TCTCCGCCAAGCGGTACGCAGCGCTCGGCAACTTGGGATGCCCCGCGGCCTTGCCGTACTGAATGCGATTGATCAAAGGCTGAGGGTGCTCGATACGAACGCCCAAGGCAAAGCCCTTGGGCGCGAGCTCCACGCCTAGATCGCGCAACATCTCGAACACGTCGCGCGCCGAATGTCCCGTGGCCAATACCACGCGTTCCGCCGAAATTTGGCTACCATCGGCGAGCTCGACGCCGGCGACGCGCCGGCCGTCCCCCACCCCTTCGCTGAGCAGACGCACCACGCGCGCACCGAAGCGAAACTCGACCCCCACTCTTTGAAGGCTCTCGCGCAGCGCGCTCACCACCTTTGGCAGCAGGTTGGATCCGATGTGCGGCCGGGCTTCCGTCAGGATCGTGGGCGGCGCGCCGTGCACGGCCAAGACCTCCAGTACATCCCGCACACTGCCGCGCTTGTGCGAGCGCGTATAGAGCTTGCCGTCGCTGTACGTGCCCGCTCCGCCCTCGCCGAAGCAGTAGTTGCTGTCGTCATCGACGCGGCCGTCCCGGTTCAGCGATTTCAAATCGTGGCGGCGAGGCTGCACCAACTTACCGCGATCGAGCACCACGCTGCCCACGCCCGCTCGCGCCAGCTGATACGCGCAGAACAGCCCCGCTGGGCCGTCTCCCACGACGACCACCTGCGGCGGGCGGCTCACCTCGCGGGGCGGCGCCGGACAGAGCTCTGGAACCGCGTCGGACCCCAGCCCGAGCAAGACCTGAAAATGCACGTGTCCGCGACGCGCGTCGAGCGAGCGCCGCTGCACGGCCACTTCCGGCAATTCTTGGACGGCTACTCGCAAAATGCGCGCGGCCTTCACGCGCAGCGCGTCGAGGTCGTCCGGTTCGTCGAGCTCGAGCTCGAGCTCGAGCTCGACCGGCAGCTTACGACTCGATGCGCTGTCGTTCGTCACCCGGGACGCTCGGGATCAGGTCTGAGTCAGCGCCGCACCCAACGTGCAGATGGCTTGTGGCCGCTTCACGCGCAGCGCGAGGCACTCGTAGACCCGGAACGGATAATCCTGGTCCTGCTCTCCGAGGAAGGCGATCGTCAGATCCTCGGCTACGGCAATATCGACGTTTTGGTCACCCGTCGAAAGCATGACCGCGCTGCCGTCGGGGATCGCCGGCGACGTGTACACGCCGTCGTCACACAAGCGCATGATCGCGTCGATCTCGGGTGCGAACTGGCCTTCCTTCTGTTGCACGAGCCGCGCGTAGTCACGAGCGGAAACGGCCAGCGCGAACGGCCGGTGGTGATTGTGCTCGAGCAGGATCTCGGAAGCGCGCACCACGTCCCGGTAGGCTTGGCCGTACTTGCTCCAGTCACCGCGCTCGACGTGATGGCGGCCGCTGCAGTTGAGCAGTCCCTCGATGCCGAACTTGGGCTCGCCGTGGAACAAGAACTGATCCTCACGATCGGCCACGAAATGCGCGGCGCGAATCGCACGCGATGCGTCCAGCGGTGCGCCGAGCTTGCGCGAGAGTTCCACGTCCCGCCAGTGCAACACGAAG
>DATHEN010000184.1:0-15855 GCA_035318565.1 Polyangiaceae bacterium | reverse complement strand
CGTGCCGTTCTGGCGCACGATCTCGTGTGAGAACGCCTTGCCGATCTGGTGCATGTGCGGCATGCCGGCCACGATCGTGAAATCGCGGGAAGCGGTGCACTCCTTGGTCGCCGTGAATTCCGAGAAAGGCGGCACGTTGATGGCAAAAGTGGTCGGATCCGCCATGCCGTATTCAGTGCCCGTCGGCTCCGTGACGAAGAACGCCACGCCGCTCGAATCCAGCACGTTCGGCAAACGCGCGCCGTTGTTGTAGTGAATCTCGATCCGGAAGCGATCGCCCGGAGCGAGCCGCAAGCCGCCACCCGGGAACTCGACTGCGCCCGTTCCGGGAGCCCACGCGTACAGATACGAATTGTCGCTCGCGTAGTGCACGGTGATGTGATGCACGACGCGGCTCTCATCCACCACGGGTTCGATGCGCCGAATGAACTGGTCACGATCGACGAGGTTCTCGAAATAGAAGTTCTGGTACTTCTCGCCTTGGAGCTGCACGGCAAACTCTGCGGCCGTCAGATTGACGCGGCGCAGGTCCTGCGAGGCTCGAGCCGGAGCCGTCCACACCGGGCGGCTCGCGCGCAGTCCGCGTGAGTAGTCGGCGCGCGCCGTCCCGCAGGACGCCCACGCGAGGAGCGCGTCGAGCTCGGTCTGCGTGAGCTGTGGATTGCCGGGCGGCGGCATGCGGAACTGCTGAACCGCGCCCACCATGCGATCGACGATGCGCGCGGGTGCCGAGCCCGCCAAGACGTCCGCGTGATTCAAGAGGCTGAACGGCGCGCCGTAGTTCGTGGTTTCGCCGTGACACTTGGCGCACTTCTGCTCGATGATCCCGCGGATCTCGGCGTTCCAGGCGTCCGCACCGGGGTTGCATGCCTGAGGTGCGCCACTGCTGCCGCCCGTACCGGCAGCACCGCCGCTGCCCGGGTTGGGCGGGATGCCGCCGCAAGCCGACACCACGTACGCGAACACCCCCAGCAGGGCCACGATCTGCTTCGTCATGTGCGGCAAGCGTAGGGCCGCCAATCCCGTACGGACAATCAATACCTTCGGGCGTTCATGGCCTGATGGCAGAGTTCCAATCGCCGTGGAATATGTCGCTCTCGATGTTCGAATCTGGCGTTGAAAAAGCTATCGAGAGGCGCTCAGCGCTGTATCAAGGGCGCGCGAACAGACGGAAGAACGTGCGACCCAGCCGCGCGTCGCCGCGGATTTCGAGCGGCGCTCCCGCGAGCTTCCGATCCCCGAAGGCTACGGCGCGCAACGTGGCCGGATCCGTATCGACGACGGCGTCGGCTTTACGCGGGCTACCCCGCGCGATCGCGATCGTCCCGCGATCGATCTCGACGGAAAAGCGTTCAGCGCCCAGCCTGAGCTCGTAGCTCGCACGCAGCTTGGCCGCGTTCGCGGGCACGAACGTCGCCTCGAGCGCGACCATCAGAGCATCGACGCTCAGCGCGCCCGCGGGACGCGCTGACGAGCGCGCGCCCCAGCGACCCAGCTGAAGCAGGATCGGATGCAGCTCGCGCCCCCGGTCCGTCAACTCATAAAACGCGCCACCGGACCTGCGCCGCTGCACGACGTCGCCGGCTTCGAGCTCGCGCAGGCGCTGTGACAGCACATTGGCACTCGCACCGGCCAGGCCAGTCTTGAGATCCGTGAACCGTTTCGGCCCGAACAGAAGCTCGCGCACGATCAGCAGCGCCCAGCGCTCACCGACGCAGTCGAGCGCTCTGGCGATACCGCAAGCGTCTCCATAGCTACGCAGGCCAGTCACGAGCAAAATCACTCACTTGCGCTAGGACCAATTAGTCCTAATCTAGGACTTCAATTCGGACCTATCAAGGAGCAAACACCATGAAAAAGTTCGTGGCCATCTACATCGGCACCGAATCCGCGCTCGCGAAATCACAGTGGAACGAGCTCGACGAGAAAAAGCGCAAGGAACGGGAGGCGTCCGGCATGCAGGCCTGGATGGACTGGGGAACGGCCAACTCAGCCGCCATCGTCGATCGTGGAAATCCTCTCGGGAAGACCAAGCGCGCGTCCGCGGAAGGCATTATGGACACCAAGAACAGCGTGGCCGCCTACGTGATCGTTCAAGCCGAGTCTCACGAAGCGGCAGCCAAGCTGTTCGAAAATCACCCGCACTTCACGATCTTTCCGGGAGACTCCGTGGAAATCATGGAGTGTCTGCCGTTGCCGGAGCAGTGACGCGCCGCTCTCGCGACGACGAGCTCGCAGTCTCAACCCGCTGGCGGTCGGTCTGAGAAGCGATCGCGCCCGTGCTCTGTTTCCTCGTCGGGGCGCAGCCGCAGATCGACTGCCGGACTGTAGTCGTACACCTCGAAGCTCGCGCTGTTCTCGTTGCCCCAACGCTGTGCTGCCTTACGAAACAAGAAGCCGCTACGCTCGCGGATCTCGGACGGCTGCCCGGGCGGTGGAATGCTCGTATAGCGAACGCCATAACGCTGTCCGATGCCGAACAGATTCTTGATCAACACACCGAGCCACGTGCGCCAGAAGCGCCAGCGCTCGATCTTGGTCTTGATGCTTTCCAGTGTCGTTCCCATCCCTCGCGTCTCCCGGTAAGGCCCCTTGAACGATCGCAGTCTCGCGTATTATCCGCATATAACGGAGCGGAGAGAATCGGCAAGATTGCCGTAAGACAAGCCACGGAAACCCTTGAGAGTTCGACGACCGCCCGTCGTGGGGCTTCACTACGAACGCTAGGCTGCAGCACCGAGCACAGTTCGCGGCAGGCGGCTGTTGGCCGCACGTTCAGTCGGTGCGTGGCCGGCTTTGCCACTTGGTGGCATACGGCAGCACGAACAAGTAAAGCCCGGTGAACAGCAGCAAGGCGAGCGGGAGCAACGGCGAGTAGGTCACCCCTGCCGGAGGCTGTCCCTGTCCCAGTTCACCGAGACCTCCTCTTGAGACGAGTCCGAACCGGCTCGGGCGTTCCTGCCGGGACAGCCTTCGCACGGCTGCCAACGAATGCCGCCAGGTGCTCGCCGGTGAGTGTCGACCTGGCCGCCACCAGATCGGCCGGCGTGCCTTCGAAGACGATCCGCCCGCCGTCGTGGCCCGCGCCCGGCCCGAGGTCGATGATCCAGTCGGCGTGCGCCATCACGGCCTGGTGGTGCTCGATCACGATGACCGACTTGCCGGAGTCGACCAGCCGGTCCAAGAGGACCAGCAGCTGCTCGAGGTCGGCCAGGTGCAACCCCGTAGTCGGCTCGTCGAGCACGTAGACGCCGCCGTCAGCACCCATGAACGTCGCGAGCTTGAGCCGCTGCCGCTCCCCACCCGAAAGCGTGGTGAGCGGTTGGCCGAGCCGCAGGTAGCCGAGCCCGACGTCGGCCATGCGCTGCAGGATCGCGTGCGCGGCCGGAGTACTCGCTTTGCCGGCGCCGAAGAAGCCGACCGCGTCTTGCACCGAGAGGTCGAGCACCTCGGCGATGTTGAGCTTACCGAGGCGGTACTCGAGCACCGACGCCTGAAAGCGCCGGCCGTCGCAGTCCTCGCACACCGTGGTGACGCCGGCCATCATCGCCAGGTCGGTGTAGATCACCCCGGCGCCGTTGCAGGTCGGACAGGCGCCCTCGGAGTTGGCGCTGAACAGCGCGGGCTTCACGCCGTTGGCCTTCGCGAACGCCTTGCGGATCGGCTCCAGCAGATCGGTGTACGTCGCCGGGTTGCTCCGCCGCGAACCCCGGATCGGGGTCTGATCGACCGACACCACTCCGTCCCGACCACTGACAGAGCCGTGGATCAGTGAGCTCTTGCCCGACCCCGCCACGCCGGTCACCACCACCAGCACGCCGAGCGGGATGTCGACGTCGACGTTTTTCAGATTATGCCTGCTGGCGCCGCGCACCTTCAGCGCACCCGACGGCTTGCGCACCGACGGCTTCAGGGAGGCCCGGTCGCTCAGGTGACGCCCGGTCAGCGTGCCGCTGGACCGCAGCCCATCGACGGTGCCCTCGAAGACCACTTCCCCGCCTGCGGTGCCCGCGCCGGGGCCGAGGTCGACGACGTGGTCGGCAATCGTGATCACCTCCGGCTTGTGCTCGACCACGAGCACGGTGTTGCCCTTGTCGCGCAGCCGCAGCAGCAGGTCGTTCATGCGCTGGATGTCGTGGGGATGCAGCCCGACCGTCGGCTCGTCGAAGACGTAGGTCACGTCGGTGAGCGACGATCCCAGGTGGCGGATCATTTTGGTGCGCTGCGCCTCACCACCCGACAGCGTGCCGGTCGACCGATCGAGGCTGAGGTAGCCCAGCCCGATCTCCACGAACGAGTCGAGCGTGTGCCGTAGCGTCGCCAGGAGCGGCGCGACGGACGGCTCGTTCAAACCGCGCACCCACTCGGCCAAGTCGCTGATCTGCATCGCGCTGGCATCGGCGATGTTGATCTTCTTGATCTTGGAGGAGCGGGCGGCCTCGTTGAGCCGGGTGCCGCCGCAGTCGGAGCAGGTGGTGAAGGTGATCGCGCGCTCCACGAACGCGCGGATGTGCGGCTGCAGCGCGTCGACGTCCTTGGACAGGAACGACTTCTGGATCTGCGGGATCAGACCCGCGTACGTCAGGTTGATGCCGTCGACCTTGATCTTTGTCGGCTCCTTGTGGAGGAGATCGTGGAGCTCCTTCTTGGTGAACTTGCGGATCGGCTTGTCCGGGTCGAAGAAGCCGCAGCCCCTGAAGATGCGGCCGTACCAGCCGTCCATGCTGTAGCCGGGGATCGTGAGCGCACCGTCGTTGAGCGATTTTTTCTCGTCGTACAGCTGAGACAAGTCGAAGTCGGAGACCTGTCCCATGCCTTCGCAGCGCGGGCACATGCCGCCTGCGCGGGTGAACACACGCTTCTCGGTTTTCTTGTTGGCTCCCTTCTCGATCGAGATCTCACCGACGGCGCGCACGGACGGGACGTTGAAGGAGAACGCGTTGGACGAGCCGATGTGCGGCTTGCCGAGGCGGCTGAACAGTACCCGCAGCATCGCGCTGGCATCGGTCGCCGTGCCGACTGTCGAGCGGGAGTTGGCACCCATCCGCTCCTGATCGACGATGATTGCGGTCGTCAGCCCGTCCAGTACGTCGACCTCGGGCCGGTCCAGCGTCGGCATGAATCCTTGCACGAAGGTGCTGTAGGTTTCGTTGATCAGCCGCTGCGACTCCGCCGCGATGGTGCCGAACACCAACGACGACTTGCCCGATCCGGAAACGCCGGTGAACACCGTGAGTCGCCGCTTGGGGATTTCGACGCTGACGTCCTTCAGGTTGTTTACCCGGGCACCCTGGACGCGGATCCGGTCGTGGCTGTCTGCGGAATGCGGGTTGGAAGAGGGCATGTTCGCGTTCATGTCAGCGAGCATCGACGGTTTATGAAGGGACCCTTGCAAGCAGGTCGACGAGCTTCTCGCCCATCATCTTCCAGCCGTAACGCTGGCCGCCGAATGCCTGCTTGTTCTCCGGCTTGAAGCCCGACTGCACGAGGGACAGGCGCGTGCCCGACGCCGTGGGCGTGAGCATGAAGGTCACGACGGTGTCGATTTCCATGTCGCCGACGACCCATTCGTAGCTGAGCTTCCTGTGCGCTTCGATCTCGAGCACCCGGCAGTTCACGGTGCCATCCCACCCGGGGTACGGCTGCGTCTTGAACGTGAATGCGGCACCCGGCTCGAGCTCGAGCCCGATGACGGGTAGGAGCCACTGGCTGAGCAGCTCGGGATCGGTGAGCGCGCGCCACACCTTCTGCGGCGAATGATGCAAATCGAATTCGAATGAAATGGATTCGCTTTGCGATGGAGCAGTCTTGTCGATGAGTTTCATTCGTCCATTTTCTCCAGCAGTTCTTCGAGGCGATCGACGCGCTCCATCCAGAATGCGCGGTAGTACGCGATCCAGTCGATGAGCGGCTTCATCCCGCGCGGCTCCACCCGGTAGTAGACACAGCGTCCTTCGCGCCGGCCGTTCACCAGGCCGGCGTCTTTCAAAGTGGCGAGGTGCTGCGAGACCGCGGGCTGCGAGATGTCGAAGCGCGCCGTGAGGTCCTTCACCGCCGCCTCACCACGCGTGAGCGACTCGAAAATCGCCCGGCGGCTGGGATCCGCCAGCGCATGGAAGATCTTGTCTTCGACCATGGCCAGGCTCATGCACAACCAATAAGCCGATGCTTATGGATTGTCAAGCACGCGGCTCGGGCGCTCCCCCCGCCATTCCGTGCTCGCCAACACTCGACGCGTGTCTATTAAAGTAGACAAACGTCCTGCGTTCATTTACGCTCTTTTTTCATGAGCAACAAGACGCTGGGCGGGCCATGCAGGGCGCGACGCTCTTCGCTGCCGCTGGACGCGTTCGGCCGTGCGCCTCGGACTCACCGCATCGGGCTCCGTCACGACCCTCGCCTTCGAAGTGGCAGGACTATCACGGCCCCACGTACCTCGTTTGCGTGCTGATCTACGCGGGATGGTTCGCAGCGACCTACTTCCATGCGGAGCTGCCGAGCGTGGTTCTGGCGGCGCTGGGTGGCTGGATCATCGCGTGGCACTCCTCGCTGCAGCACGAAACGATCCACGGTAACCCCCGCGGGCCGCGCTGGCTGCGGCGCTTGATCGGGGCTCCTCCTCTATCACTGTGGCTGCCCTACCGCGTGTACGTGAAAACGCACGCCGCGCATCACCGCACGGAACATCTGACCCTGCCCGGATACGACCCGGAGTCGCACTTCTTGTCCGGCTCGGCTTGGTCCCGCCTGGGGCCGGCTCGACGAACCGTCTACCGCGCTAGCAGAACGCTCGCCGGGCGGCTTCTCCTCGGCCCACCTCTGACGATCGTCACGTTTCTGCATGCACAGGCGCGCCTCGTGGCCCGTGGGGATCGTCCGACTGCAAGAGCGTGGCTCGAACACACAGGCTGGAGCGCCCTGATCTTGGTCTGGCTGTATTTCGTCTGCGACATGTCTCTCGTCGAATACGTGCTGCTCTTCGTCTATCCCGGAGCCAGTCTGAGCTTGCTGCGTTCATTCGCGGAACACCGCGCCGAGTTATCGCCCAGCCGCCGCACCGCGATCGTGAACGCAGGCCCCGTCCTTTCCCTGCTCTTTCTGAACAACAATTTGCACGCCGCACACCACGCTAAACCGACCCTGCCCTGGTTTCGCTTGCCGGAGTACTACCGGCAGCACGCGCGAAGCCTGCTCCGTGACAACGGCGGCTACTTGATCGCCGACGGCTATCTCGGTCTGCTCCGTCGTTTTGGCTTCCGACCCATCAGCTCACCGATTCATCCGGTGGGCCGATGAGCGCCGCATGCGCAAGCAACGGCTGCAGCTCGAGAGCTCGGACCGAAAAGCGCGTCGCAAACCTCGGGATGTACGACATGGACCCCGCGGCAAACGATGCCTTCTGGGCTGCTCTGCGCTCGAACTTGCTCCTGCACGGCGTGAGTGACGCGCCCAAGCGTCTCGAACGAGATCTACCGCTTCCGCGTGTGTGGTCCGACCCGGAGCTGCTCTTCTCGCAGATCTGCGGCGCGCCGTACGCCGCCGGATACGCGGACCAGCTCACCCTCATCGGCACACCGCACTATGCCGCCCCTGGCTGTGACGGTGCGTACCATCGAAGCTTCGTGATCGTGAACCGCGCGTCGCCAGCTCGCGATATCGAGGACCTGAGCGGTGCGTGCGTCGCGGTCAACGATCGTGGCTCGAATACCGGCTTCAATCTGCTCGGCGACTGGCTCAGCCCCCTCTCGACAGGTGAGCCGTTCTTCGCGCGACTCGTGATCAGTGGAGCTCATATGGAGAGCATGCGCCTCGTAGCCGAAGGCGCGGCAGACGTTGCATCGATCGATTGCGTGACGCACGCCTTCCTCGCTCGACATCATCCCGAGCTCGTTTCGGCCACGCGCATTCTGGCACGCACCGCGCTCACCCCCGCTCCGCCGTGGGTCGTGTCGCGCAGCACGCCCCGTCGCGTGGTCGAGGCGCTCCGCGATGCATTGCGGACGGTGCTCTCGAGTCCCAGGATGACGGGGCTCGGGTCCCGGCTCCTTCTCCAGGGCTTCAGTGAATTGCCCGCTGCGAGCTATCGCGCGATCCTCGAGAGCGCCCAGCGAGCAAGATCGGTGATGCCCTCACCTGAAACGAGCGCGCCCGTTCAGGCGGCACGCTGCGCGGGCAGCTGAAACATCTCGGCGAAGCGCTTGAAGAGCGAGCGTTTGCCGCCTGAGTTTCTGCAGCACCTAGCCAACGCGGATCACGTCGCGCGGTGCAGTCCGGCCCGTGCCGAGAAACGGCCCGCGCCGGCGCGGATCCTTAGCAGGTAGCTCGCCTCTCCTCGCCGCCATGTGCTCTCGCCCGAAGTCCTGTTCTGCCGCGAGATCGTTGTGCGCCACGCAGCGAAGCTCGAGATTTTTCGCGTCGTGCGAACCGCCATTCGCGTAGGGCACGCGATGGTGGAGCTCGAGCCTGGCGGTCTCCGAGCAGCGCCGCCCTTGGTCGTCGAGGTAGCAGCAGCGCGCCTCGTCCCGCGCCCACACCTGGCGCTGTACCTGCGCGGAGATGTAACGGTTGCGCTTGGTTGCACCCGTGATGCGACGGGCCGGACCCACCGAGCATGCCCGGTTCGTCGCCGCGCGTTTCTTCTTTCGGAGAATGAAGTGTCCATTCCAGTATCTTCGTGCTCACTCGAATCGCCAGACAACTGCGCCTCCTCGATCCAGTCGGCTGGTCGCTCCCCCACCGGCAACGATCGAACGGGTGCAGCCAACGACTCGACGAAGTGAACATGTGTTGCCGGCCCGGCCGGAGCTGGACCAATGGGTTCGACCAGTGACGGCACCTCTGGCTTCGGCTCGAGCCGTGCTACGAGCTCCTGGATCTCGCGCTTGCTCCTGAAACGGGCGCAATCGAGAATCTCCTGACGGCGCTCACTATCGAGGTGCGGGCCGAGCAACAAAAGGCCGGTCAAGTGAAGCTCGCCGGTGGCGACCCGCTCGAAGAGTTCGGGAAACTGCCGAACGAGCCGCGCCGGCTTTGCACGCCGGTAGGCCTCGTCTTCACTCATGCGCAGCTCGTACACGCAATACGTGTAGAGCGAGGCGCACGCGCGGATGCGATGAATTCCACGCGCTTCCACCTTCCCCAGGTGCGCCAGCAAGTCGGCGAGCCCAGTGTTCGTTCGGGCGACAATCTTGCGCACGCTCGCAAGGAGCTGATCGTCACTGAGGGTCTCGAATTCGGGATGCGTAGGCATAGCTCGTCATACACCCGTGATTTTCTTTGCTTCAGAACGCGCGAGGACGCGCTTTCGCGCTCCCGAACCAGTTTCAAAGCATCCACGGCGTGGCCAGGCTGCCAGAGCCGACGCAGCAAGAGCATCGGTCACGTCCTCCCACGAGCGTGAGAGCACGCGCTCGGATACCACGAGGTTCCACGGCTTGACGAGGCGTCCCGACGCTCGCGTCGCGTCGAAGTAGCGAGGCTGCTTGGGCGCCCGCGCACGCAGCGGCGCGATGTGCCTGTCTTCGACGAAGAGCTGCTCGCGGTGCTGCTCGAGGAAGAAGCCCACGCGCGCGAGCGTCAGCGCGGTGCCGAGCTCGAGCGCGTAGGTGACTACGGCGTCGAGGTCGAAGAACTCCACCATCTCGAGCGAGCGCCACACTTCCTCCCAGCCGCCGCCGAGCGCAGGTGCGTCGAGCAGATCGACGAGCGTTCGTTCGAGGGTGGTGACACGAACCTCTCCACCGGCATAGGGCTCGGTGACAAGACCGCCACCGAAGTCGGGTGAGTCGCGAACGGGCTTCGGCGGGGCGACACCGACGAACTCGTTGCCCTGGAACGTGAAGGGCCGCAGATGCGTGCGCGTGAGGATCGCGAAGCGGTGCCAGACGGAGTACGTCTTGCCGCGAAATTGGAGGGCGGCGTGGTACGCGACCGCAGCGTCCTTGGTGAGCTTGCTGGCCACGAGAAACGGGTCGACCTGGAAGTCCTGGTCGTTAGCGCCTGCGGGTACGACCGCGTAGAGCCCTCGGCGGACATGAAGGAGGCGCCCAGCTCCGAGGTGGCGGGTCAGGAGGCTGTCGGCGGTTCGGGGACTGCGCTCGCGGCCGTGCCCGTGCGCCGCGCGGTACTCCTCGTGGGTGAACACCGGATGCGTCGAGAAGAAATCCGTGGAGCGCATACTTGCCAAATTCTCGCGTTATACGGATCTATAGTGCGGGTTTTGCTTGTATTTAGCAATCTGACTTGCTAAATACAGCCAGAATACGGACTAATTGTACGCATTTTGGCATTATCCAGCAAGTGACTAGTGCTTGCTGTCTTTGAGCAAACTACGCATCGCGCGTCCGCGTATCGCTTGAAATGAGCAAATAACCGTCTCCGCGCCTGGCTGATGCGGCTCCCCCCACCGTTCCGTGCACGTCGCGTCGCTCCTGCGCGCGTCCTGCCTCCCCCAAACGTCGGGCGACCACCCCGCGCGATCGCACCCCAGATCACTTGAACTGAAGGATCGAGAGCGGCTCCCAGCGCCGCGAGCGCCGCGGCTCCCCAGGATCGGCAACCTCACGACCGCTTCCTCCCCTTCCTCTGCCAACGCTCTGGGCTTCGCTCACCCTCGCGGCGTCGAACCATCTCGGCGATCCACACGGGAGCGTAGGGTGGCGTGCAGCCGGGCGACGCAGGGTAGTCGATGAGGATGGCAAGGCGCTCGCCGATCTCGATCGCTCGCGCGCGATGCACCGGGTGGTGGATGCCGATCTCCGCGAGACAATGATTCATTGCCCACTGCTTGTTGGCGGGTGCGTGTTTCAGCTCCTTTTCGATCTGATCGAGGAGCGCGCCCAAGTCCAGGCCTTTGACGTTCTTGACGACTCTCTCGGTGGTCAGGCTCCACCCGGCGCGACCCACGAGATCGCCGCCGTCCTTCCAGCGAACGCGGAGCTCTTCGCTGTGCCGGCTGGGCTTGACCACATTCACGATGAACCAGTCAAGGAGCTTCGGCGCGCGGATGTCGTGGATCATCGCGTCGAGCTCGGCCGGCGAGAGCGCCTTCGGCTTGCAAATCAAAGTCGCGAGCAGCTGTGCGGCGGCGTTGCCCGTGGCCCAGAGCTTCAGCGCGAGCTCGTGCTCGGTCTTGAGTCGCTTCGCGAGATCGCGAAGGTGCGTGAGATTCACGCCGTGATCATCACCACGGCGCTCGTTCGCCTCGCGCAGCCTTGGGTCCTCGAGCGCGGCCAGCTCGCGCAGGATCTCGCTGAGCGTTGGGCTTTTCGACATCCGCTCCTCCAGCGCTTCAGCGACGTGTCCGCCGTGCGCGCTTGCCGCGGGCAATCTCGGTCGCGAGGGCATCGAGCCGCGGGCCCCAGAAGCGCCGAAATTGCTCCAGCCATGCGTCGACGTCGGCCAGTGGTCGCGCGTCGACTGCATAGAGGCGACGTGTGCCCTCGGCGCGCACGGTCGCGAAGCCGCTCTCCCGCAAAACCTTGAGCTGCTGAGACACTGCCGATTGCGTGATGCCGAACTCCTTGGAGATGACCTCGACGACCTCGCCGGAAGCGTGCTCCCCTTCGGCCAGGAGCTCTAGAATACGGCGCCGGACCGGATCACCCAGGACGTCGAACGCGTGCATCAGGTCCCCGTGTAGAAGGCGATGGTTCGCTCAGCCTGGGCGCGCGCCTCTTCGGGATTCGCCCCGGACGCGATGTGCGCCTCGGCCCACGCCTCGCCGCATTGGCGGATGAACGCCTTCCCCTCGCTCGACAGCGTCCAGGCCTCGAACGCGGCCGGATCGATCGCTACTGCCGAATTGGCCAGGTGCTGCTTTAGACCGTGAAGCCCGAGGTCCCAGCCCACACCCGTCGCGCCCGGACCGTACTTCTTGAGGTGCTCCTCACCGATCCCGTCCTTGTGCGCGATGTGCTCGAGCGTCAGCCGTGTCTTGTCGTTATCGGCCGTGAGCCGAAGATTGACCCAGCTCGTGCCGCCCGCGAACTCCCACGTCAAATCGAGCGCATCGGGGGGATCGCAGCGCGTGATGGTGCCGCCCGCGTTGCCTTTGAGCTGATAGCGTCCTCCCAGCTTCAAGTCGCCCTCGACCGGCAGGAACCAGCGGGCGAGTCGCTCCGGCGTGGTGATCGCGTCCCACAGGTCTTCGATCGTCGTGTCGTAATTGCGCGTGGCGATGCCAACCAGCGCGCGCTTGCCCAGGTACTCGCGCTCCTCCACCCGACGAAATTCGGTTCCCAATACGTTCTTCATGCGTTGCTCTTGCCGTAGCAGCTCAGAAATATCATTCGTTACTAATATTAGACGCAACTAAAACTGTCAATACGACGCAGTTTGCGGCCTGCGCCCGGTGTTCAGCCGCACATCGAGCGAACGATCCTCACCGTCGCGTCGGGCAAGCTCACCGATCATCCGAACGACTTTTGGCAGCGCGGTGTCGGAGCCGCCTTGACGGCGATGTAGGCTCTCGCGCGCGGTCTGGCGCTGCAACTCGCACGGCCGTCCGCGACGTGGCACGGTCGGCGTCGGCCGGCGGATCCAGCCGGCGATCGGAGGACGAATTGATCACGTTCTATGGCTTCGGAAATATCTTCCCCGAGGGAGTCGGCGAGACGAAAGACCTCTGGGCGCAATGGGCGCTCGAGGAGACCGGGCTGCCGTATCGAGTCCACGCGCTCGACCACACCGGCGGCGAGCTCGACAGCGAAGCCTACAGCCGGCTCAGCCCCTTCCACCAGGTGCCGGTCATCGACGACGACGGCTTCGTGGTGGCCGAATCGGCCGCGGTGGCGCTCTACCTGGCCGAGAAGGCCGGCAAGCTGATCCCGGGCGACGTCCAGGGCCGCACCCGCGTCGTCCAGTGGTGCTTCGCCGCGGTCAGCACCGTCTTGCCGACTTTGATGTGCATCGACCTCATCGAGATATTCGACAGCGGCAAGGCCGCCCACAAGCTCCACGCGGAGGTGCCCAAGCTTGCCCGCCGCTGGCTCAGCGACGTCGAGCGCCGCCTCGAAGACCGCGAGTGGATCGCCTGCGCCGATTTCACGGTGGCCGACATCATGATGGCCGGCGTCCTGCGCACCATCCGCAAGACCGACCTGATGGATCCCTTCCCGAGGCTCAAGGCCTACTACGACCGCTGTTTCGCGCGCCCTGCCTGGCAGCGCACCCTCGGCCTCTACGCCGAGCGACTCGGCGTGAGCGTCGACGCCATCCGCTAGAGCGTGTTGACAGTTTCGAGGCAGCGCGACGAATGAGCAACGGGCGCGCGTCGCGCCAGCGATGAGTGCTGCGACGAGTCGTGGTCCAAGGGGTCACGACGATCGGGCTTCGGCGGTTAACAGCCGCCTGCTCTACCAACTGAGCTGGTGCTGCCCCCACCGTTCTGCTGACCATTCATCACAAGTCGCGTGTGCTGCGAGAGTTGCGCGGAAACGTGCCTACCCTGCCGCATACGGGATCATGTATCGAAGGTTGGACCGCTGAAGCAGCGTCGGTTGCTCGCGCGGGGGGGGTTTGCTCATTCCAGACGATCGATAACGTAAAATCGGCATTTCATTCGCGATCGTCCAGACAGCGCGACCCCCCGCGGCCGGCGAGGACCTTCGCGCCGTGAAGCGCGGGGATGCGGGTGTCCCCCTCGACACCGCGCATCGTTTCGGTCACTTCGCCGGCAAGGCGAGCTTTACGAGCGTCGCTCCAGCGCGCAGGAGCGGAGGCGAAGCCGCAGCGACCATGAACGTGTCCAGGCGCACTATGGTGCGGCCGTTAGGCTCGCACACGGGGCTCCAGCGCCAGGACTCGAACCTGGAGGAAGCCTTGCCAGCACAGGCCAACCGGCGCCGTTTGACGCCATCCGTGCCGGAATCGAGCGCGGTCTTTCTCGCGAAAACGGACAGGGCGATGTCGCCTGTGGCGCGAGCCAACTAGTTCTTGGCGGGCCGGAGGCGGCGGACCTTGCCCTGCAGGCATGCCTCCGTCTCTCGGCCAACCGTATCGCGTTCGCCGGGCGCGGGGGTGACTCTTGAACCGCCTCACCCGGCCCCAGGCGAAGACGCTCAGGGCGATCGGCAAGAGCCTTCGGAAGCGAGGCATCTTCCCGACGATACCGGAGCTATCCGCCAACTTCGCCGGCGTGACCACGAGTGCCGCCGCTTCTCACCTCGATGGGCTCGTCCGAAAGGGCTACGTTTTGCGCCGGTACACGCGCACGGCGCGCAGCCATCAGCTGACCCGGAAGGGGCGCGCCTACCTCGACATTCCGCCACCGATCGTCGCGGTCACACCAGTTCGGAGCTGCGCTTGCGGCTACGCGACGTTCAAGGCTCCGGGTGAGCCCTGTTTCGGCTGCTGGCTGATCCGACGGAGGGCGTCTTGATCCGTCGTCCAGACCAGGTGTCGACGTCGCCCGGTGATGATGGGGACGTCGCTGATTGCTCGAGCCGACGTCTCTCGTTCCAGGTGGAGACGTCGCCCGGCGCCGGCAACGTCGCTGGAGTACTCCTCCGACTTTGCGAGTGGTGCCGTCGCTCACCCCTCGAGGTTACGCAGGAGCGTTGGTGCTCCACCCGCTGTAGGCAGACGGCCTGGCGGTCTCGCAAGCTCCTCGTCGCCGAGGACCCGAGCGACACCCCAAAGCGCCTTGCCTACGGCGACCCTCCCTACCCCGGCCTCGCTCGCAGGTATTACCAGGGCGAGCCGAACTACGCCGGAGAGGTGGACCACGAGGCGCTCATCGCCAAGCTCGTCCAATACGACGGTTGGGCGCTATCGACGTCGTCGAAGGGCTTGCGTTACGTTCTGCCGCTGTGCCCGCCCGAGGTACGCGTCGCGTCCTGGGTGAAGCCGGACGGGGTCTCGAGCAAGACACGCGGGGCTCACAGCAAGTGGGAGCCGATCCTGTACGTGCCGGCCCGGCTGCGGCGCCCGGGCTTCCGCGATTGGCTCTCGGCGAAGGCTGCCCGCGGCAACGGCACGCTACCCGGCCGCAAGCCGCTGAAGTTCTGCGCCTTCCTGTTCCAGCTGCTCGGGGCGTCGCCCGATGATGAGCTCGACGATCTCTTTCCGGGCACTGGAATCGTGTCCGCGGCGTTCCGGGAGTTCCGTCGCTCGGCGCCGTCGTTGACGCCGGCGGGGACGGCGTCGTCCAGAGCAGCTCACGACGATTCGGAACGGAGGGCGTCTTGAGCCCGCGCGTCGTCAAACAGGTCCTCGACCTCTCGTCCGAGGTCACCCTTCCGCTTTCAGCCGTCACCGAAACCTTCGGTCTCCTGGCAGTTAGAGGCGCCGGGAAGACAAATGCCGCGCGCGTCCTGGCCGAGGAGATGTTCTGGGCCGGTCTCCCCTTCGTCGCCGTCGACCCGGTCGGCTCGTGGTGGGGCCTACGTTCCGGACGAGACGGCAAGCCGGGGATTCCCGTTCCGATCTTTGGAGGAAAGCACGGCGACGTGCCCCTGGAGCGCACGGGCGGGAAGCTGATCGCGGACATCATAGTCGACCAGCGCCTTTCGTGCGTGCTCGACATTTCTACATTCGAGTCCGAGGCCGCCAAGCGCGAGTTCTTGCTCGCCTTCGCGCAGCGCCTTTACCACCGGAACGAGGAGCCGCTGCACCTCTTTCTCGAAGAGGCCGACGACTACATTCCTCAGAGCTTCCGCGCCGAAGAGGCCCACTTGCTGCGCGCCTGGGAAAACATCGTGCGCCGCGGGCGCGCGCGCGGGCTCGGGATGACGCTCATCACCCAGCGGTCCGCCGCGGTGAACAAGAACGTGCTCACCCAGGTGCAGACGCTGATCGCGATGCGCACGACTGGGCCACAGGACCGCAAGGCGATCGAGGACTGGCTCAAATACA
>DATHEN010000183.1:0-2255 GCA_035318565.1 Polyangiaceae bacterium | reverse complement strand
CACCGATGAACGTGCCGGTTCGCTCCTTGAGCTCGTCGTTCGGCGCGAAACCGGCGTCGTTGATCGCCTGGACGCTCGCGCCCATCGCGAAGTGGATGAACGTGTCACCCTCTCGCACGCGCTTGCGCTCGAAATACTTCTCCGGCTCGAAGCCCTTGCACTCACCAGCGATCTTCGTCGCGAACTCAGTCGCGTCGAAGTGCGTGATGGGCGCAATGCCGCTCTTGCCTTCCTTGATGGCCGACCACGTGCTGCCGGTCTCGAGCCCGCATGGACTTACCGCGCCTACGCCTGTGACGACTACCCTGCGCATGATCCCCGCAGTTCAGACCGAGAGCACTACTTCACGTGCTCTTGGATGTATTTGATCGCGTCGCCAACCGTCGCGATCTTTTCGGTGTCCTCGTCCGGAATGTCGATCTCGAACTGCTCTTCGAAGGCCAGCACGAGTTCGACGATCGCCAACGAGTCCGCGCCGAGATCCTCGATGAACTGCGCTTCTTCTTTAACCTCGGCGATGTTCACGTCGAGTTGCTGGGCGACGATTTCTTTGACCTTGTCGGCGATGTCCATCCCAACGCTCCAGAAGTGTGGCTAGAGTAATAGAGCTACAGCGCGGCTATACGTACATGCCGCCGTTAACACGTAGAACCTGGCCGGTGATGTATCCGGCTTCGTCACTGCACAAAAACTGGACCGCAGCAGCGACGTCTTCGGGGGTGCCCACACGGCCCAGCGGCACCTGACCGAGCATGTATTTCTTGGCTTCCTCGGGCAGTTTCCGCGTCATGTCGGTGTCGATATACCCGGGCGCCACGGCGTTGACCGTCACGCCGCGCGAGGCGTACTCCCTGGCCAGCGTCTTCGTCAAGCCGATTAGCGCGG
This sequence comes from Polyangiaceae bacterium, assembly GCA_035318565.1. Lineage (GTDB taxonomy): Bacteria > Myxococcota_A > Polyangia > Polyangiales > Polyangiaceae > DATDJP01. Next base: position 1,370 of record DATHEN010000183.1, on the reverse strand, counting down.
CTTTCGACGACGAGTACACGGCCTGCCCGGCGTTCCCGAGCTCGGCGACCACGCTGGCGAGGTTGATGATGCGGCCGTGCTTCGCCCGCATCATCGGACGGATGGCCGCACGCGCGCAGTAGATGGCCCCCGTGACGTTCACGGCATACGTCTTCTGTATGTCTTCATCCGACACGCGCATCAGCAACTGGTCGCGCGCGATCCCGGCGTTGTTGATCAGGATGTCGAGCCGGCCGAGCCGCTTGTGCGCTTCCTGAAACACAGCGTCGACCGACTCGCTGCTGGTCACGTCGCAGCGCACCAGCTCGCCCTTGCCGCCCGCTGCCTCGACCGCCGCGAGCGTCCCCTTGCCGACCGCCTCGTCGCCCACGTCGGCCGCGACCACGTACGCCCCCGAACGACCGAGCGCGACGCACAGCGCCCGTCCAATCCCGCGGTACCCGCCGGTGACTACCGCCACCCTGTCGTTCAAGCCGTACATGCGTGCCTCGTGTCTCGTGCTGATCGGCGTCTGGAGCGCCGGAGTGCTGGGAGATCGCTGGGAAGTGTCGGTCGGCGCTGCTCTTTCGGGCCCGACGGGCGTAAGCGCAAGCGGGGAGCCTGCAGGACCACGCACCCTTTTTTCAAGCAAAGACGACGTGTTCGTCGCGGGCGGCGTGTCGAAGTACGGCTGTCATCTCGTCAGCCGTGCAAAACGTGCCGCGACTTGGCGCGCTCGGAGCTCTACCAGCGCACGGCGGCGCTGCCCCAGGCGAAGCCTCCGCCCAGTGCGCAGAACACCAGGGTTTGGCCGGGCTTGATCGCGCCTTCGCGCACGGCTTGATCGAGCGCGATGGGAACCGAGGCGCTCGACGTGTTTGCCGTGCGTTCGATGTTCACGTAACAGCGCTCCATCGGGATCCCGCAGCGCTGCACGACCCCTTCGATGATGCGCTTGTTGGCCTGGTGCGGGATCAGCCAGTCGACCTGGTCGGGGCTCAGGCCGTTGGCCTTGAGCGCGACCTGACTCGCGCTCGCGAGCGCACGCACGGCGTACTTGAACACTTCCTTGCCGGCCATGTGCACGAGGTGCTTGCGCTGCTCGAGCAGCTCATGGGTGATCGGGCTACGGGTCCCGCCGGCCGGAATGTAGAGCGACTCGATCTGCTCGCCGTCGGCGAACAGATGCGTCGAGAGGATCCCGCGTTCGGGATCTTCCGACGGGCCCACCACGACCGCGCCCGCGCCGTCGCCGAACAGCACGCACGTGTTGCGGTCGGTCCAGTCGACGATCCGGCTCAGCAGCTCCACGCCGACCACCAGCACGTGGCGGGCGAGCCCTGCGCGCACGTACGCGTCCGCGACGCTCAAGCCGTAGATGAAACCCGCGC
>DATHEN010000182.1:0-4224 GCA_035318565.1 Polyangiaceae bacterium | reverse complement strand
GTTGCGCCGCCATCTCCCAGCCCGTATTTCCTTGAAACTTGCCGTTCGTGTACAGCGTGAGGACGTCCCCGCGCTGCGCGACGGTCGTGATTCCGCCGTGCACGTCTTCGCGGACCATGAGCAGCCTCGCCGGCGCTTCCTCGGCCTCGAAGTACACGTTTGCGCCGCTCGTCAGGCGTGCTGCATCCCAGCGCGGCATGAACAGGACGACGAAGCCAGTCGATGCACACAGCACCATCAGCGCGCGACGCAGCATGCCGCTGCGCGGCACTGTCAGCGCTGCGGCCGTGAACGCCAGGGCCACGGCCAGCAGCGTGTTTTGCGAGCCGAGCCGCTCGAGGATGACGTAACCCGTGAGCAGCGATCCGACGACGGCGCCGAGCGTGTTCACCGCAACCAGCCGGCCCACCCAGCGGGGTGCGAGCGGGAAGCTCGCGACTCGCTGCAGCAAGAGCGGGAAGGTCAGCCCCATCAGCGTAGTCGGCACGAACAGCACGCTGCACGCCACGAACGCGCGCAGCACCTCACGTCCGGTGAAGGACAGGATGACCTTGCCGCTGGCGGCGAAGAGCAGCGGCAGCTTGTCCCAGAGCGGCAAGGTGAGCGCGAGCGCCAGGCCCGTGACGGCCAGGCTGATGGGTAGAGCATCGGCCGAGTAACGGCGGTGCAAGCGCTGCGCTTGGCTTGCGCCGAGGCAGAGGCAGAGCAAAAAGATCGCGAGGATCAGCCCGAACGCGTAGGCGCTGTTGCCGATGATCACCGCCAGCACGTGCGTGAACACGATCTCGCACGCGAACACGAGCCAGCCGGAGACGAAAGCCAGTACCGTGAGCACCCAGCCCGCGGCAGCCGTGGGCGCAGGCACCAGGGCCGTCGTCGGAGCGCTCGGCGCGGGCACGGATTCCGACGGCGCCTCGTCGACGCTGGCGCCTGGCGTGCGATCCAGCGCGAGCGCCAGCACGCCTACCAGCGCGCTCAGCGCAGCAGAAACGAACAAGGTGCTTCTGAGACCCAGCGCCGGCAGTACCGCGTACGCTGCCAAGAGCGCGCCCACGCCGCCCCCGAGCGTGTTGATGGCATACAGCGCCGCGAGCCGCCGCTCACGCATGCGGCGGCTGCCGCCCGAGGCTTCTTCGGAGAGGCCGACCGCGCGCGACAGCAGCGGCAACGTGGCACCCATGGCCGTGGTGGGCACAATCACGACGATCATCGCGAGCGTCCAGCGCAGCGCGCTGACGAGAGCGAGCGAATCCGGGAGCGCGCGCGCCAGCGCGACGTAAGCGGGCGCGAGCGCTTTGAACGCGAACGGGCACAGTACGACGGCGACCGCCACCACGAGCTCGAGCACGCCGTACGCGGCCAGCGGACGCCGCACGCGGAGTGCGAGCTTTCCTCCCCAGTGCGCGCCGATCGCCAGGCCGGCCATGAACGCAGCGAGCACGGCGCTGATCGCGTGCGCGGTCGAGCCGACCACGTACGTGAGGTACTTCGAGAAGCAGAGCTGGTCGATGAGCCCCGTGGCTCCCGAAAACAGGAACAATACGAGCGTGAGCGCAAAGCGCGCTTGCGTCGCGCGAGCCCGCGTTTCGGAGGAAGCTTCGGCGCTCAGGGGTTCGGCTGTGATGTAAGGGCTCGACACGCGCCGGGCACGATACTCACGAGCATCCCTTTGTAACAGTCGGCAAACGACAAATGTCGATATTCGCAGGACATTTCGTTGACACTCTGCGTCAGTTCGAATACTTTCCCGCACCCTCCAATGGTCCACGCGGCGACGCAGCGCAGCTCGAACACCGAGTACCGTTTGAAGCGCGCGCTGGACCGGCACGGCGCAGCACCGCTCGCGCTCGCACTGAAAAGGCGACGCCTGGGAGCGTATCGCGGCTATGCGGAAATGCTGGGCGCCTTGCGCGAGCTCTCGAAGGGCGGCGCCGCGCTCGAAGCGATCGGCGAAAGTGTAACCGGTGAGCCAATACTCGCGGTGACGATTGGTAACCGTGATTCGAAACGAACGTCGATCGTGCTGAGCGGGCTTCATCCCATGGAGTGGATCAGCATCGAGACGAACCTCGCGCTACTGCAGCGTCTCGCGCAACGGCCCATGTCGGACCGGCGAGTCGTGGCCGTGCCCATGGCAAACCCGGACGGTATCATCGAAGTGGAGCGCAATCTGCGGCTCGGGCGCAGGCGTCTGGTTCGTTTCAATCGCAGCGGCGTCGATCTGAATCGCAACTTCCCCGTGCACTGGAACCGCCTGAGCCTCTCCCGCTTGATGCTGGGGCGCTATCGGCCCGGCTCGGCTCCCGCGAGCGAACCGGAGGTGAGGGCGATCACCGCCTTTCTCACCGGCAGCATGGTCGACCGCGCGCTCTCGCTGCACAGCTTTGGCGGCGCCGTGCTGCATCCCTATGGCGCTCGCCTGCGCCCTCCGCTGGATGTCACCGAACACCGCCGCTGGGCCCGGCACATCGCCGAACGCGCCGACACACGCAATCCGTACCGCGTGGTGCAATGCTCCCACTGGCTCCCGGGCTTCACGGCACCGGGCATGGAGCTCGACTACTTCCACGATCAACACGGCGCCCTGAGCCTGCTCGTGGAGTGCACACGCGGCGGCCTGAGCGCGCGCTCCACGTCGCTACGGCGCTGCCTCGAGCCGTTCGCCTGGTACAACCCCGAGCGGCTAGACAACTACGCGCCACAGATTGCCGGCGCGGTGGAGCCGTTCGTGCGGGGTCTCGTTCAGCCCGCGTAGTGCTCCAGCGCGTCGCTTTCCGACAAACCCCGATTGTCGAACCGCTTTCGAGCGATTATGGTCCGCGCAGTCTTTCGGTCCCCATCGTCTAGCCAGGCCCAGGACACGGCCCTTTCAAGGCTGTAACACGGGTTCGAATCCCGTTGGGGACGCCCAGAAGTCGCGAGGAAAGCGCAGCTTCCATTGGAGGCGCGCTGATCCGCGATCACTTCGCGCGTTCGAGAGCCTTCACGTCCGCGACGTCTTGTTCGCGGCCTGCGGCTCTCTTGTTCTTGAGCAACGCGGCCCGCCCGATCACAGGAATTGGGCGACCATCGAGCTCAAAGTTCGCGCCATCTGCGATTGCCTCGTCGAAGGTGATGCCGTCGGCGCGGTTCAAGATATCGATGCGAAGGGGCGGCACACCCATCTGGAGCACGCCGTCGTACGTGGCGAAGTCCGCTTCGGCAACCTCGAACGCGGAAAGCGGCGCACCGAACGCAGCGAGGGCGCGGTAGACGCGCGTTGCATTTTCGCCGTCCGCGCGCACGAGCACGTCCAGGTCTTTCGTCGCTCGGGGATGCCCGTGAAAGGCGACGGCGTGCCCGCCCACGACTACGAAGTCCGCTTCTGCGTCGCACAACGCGTGAAGCAGATCCCGAAAGTCGTCCGGGAGTTCGATCATGCCGGGCGCCGAGGCACGAACTTGCACGGGATTTGCTCGCGTGTGTACGAGGCGCGCGCCTGTCCTGCGAGGCTGTAGCTCGCCAAGGTCAGGCGGTAGACAAGGGAAATCGCTTCACTCCCGAAGATGGGGCTGAGGTCGACCTCGGGCTCGCCGAGGCGACCCTTGTGAAGCGTCATCCGCTCTCGTCGCGCTTGCGCCCGTCTCTCCGCGTCCGTCATGACCAGTTACGTTCCGTGCAGAAATAAACTTCGAACAAAATAGCTTCGCCTCCTAGAGTTTACAACCGCGGCGACGGGGGGAGGAGAGCTAGCGCGGCTCCGCACGAGAAGTGCAGCCGCTTTCGCCCCCGCCCGCAGTGGATCTCGTGAAATCGGAGGCTCCTTCCCGCTGAGCGCCTGATGCCGCTGCTCGCGGACGGGAACTTCCCTGGTCGCGGTACAGCGCTCCGAGGATTGGGGCACGACGTGAGCCGGGCCGTCCGACCTGCACGCTCTACGACCGACGAGCAAATCCTCGAAGTCGCCGCTTGCTGCGCAGCTCTTCGAGATCCACATGCTTACCGCTCCAGCTGCAGGATGACTCGACCGAGCTGCTACGAGAGTTGGCGAAGATACTCTCGGAGGATGAGATCCCGGCCGAGTGAGTAGGCTGACCGCGGTCGGATGCCCGAACCCGGGTGGGCACTCCGAGCCGATCGCAGCTAGTCTCAACGTATGTCGTCGCTGGCCCCGACCTGTACTGTTCACGTGGAACTCCCCGTGTCCGCCGTTCGCGACGCCACTACAGATCCGGCTGCTTTGAG
>DATHEN010000181.1:0-3421 GCA_035318565.1 Polyangiaceae bacterium | reverse complement strand
CGCTTTCCTCGTATATCGCGGGGATCGCGGCGCGCAGTACCTTGGAAGACTCTTCGTCGAGCCGAGTCGGCGCGGTTCCGGTCGCAAACAGATCGAGCTTTTCGATGGCGGTCAGGTCGCTCACGATGTTGCGGAGCGGCTTGCCGTACTTGTCCGCGTTCGGACGGCGCATGCGCGTGAGCACGGCGAACATCGCCGCCATGCGCGTGGAGTGCGGAGCGACGTGCCTGCGCACCTGCGGCGCGATCTGCGCATCATAGATGCGCTGCTCGTCGAGCCAGCTCCTCAGGTACGGCATGCGCACGAGCTCGAGGCGACCGCGGAAGCTTTCGAACTCCGGATGCTCGCGGAAGGCCGACAGATGCACCTCGTTGCCGCTCGCGAGCAGCACGCAGTTGACCTGCACGCTCTGCGAGCGAAGCATGACCTCACCCGTCTCCGCGGTGATCTGCAGGTACTTGAAGGCGTCGAGCGGGCGCTTCAAGAGATCGGAAAACTCGAGCACGCCGCCGGCCGCATCCACGAGCTCACCGAAAGCCTCGAACAAGGTCATCGCCTGGAGCGACGACGGCAGCGCCGCAAGGCTGCGATCGGCCGTGATTTGCCGCTCTCCCGCGTCCACCGAGAGTTGCGGACCGAGCGTCACGGCGCCCACGCGATAGCGCCGTGAGATGAAGTAACGCTCGACCTGCACGTGACGCAGCACTTCATCGAGCGATCCTTGGTAGCTCGTGAGAAGCGCGTCGAAGACCTGGCGGCTCTTGTGCGAGAGGCTGCCGCGCAGCACCCAACCGGGCGGCGGTTCGCTCGCGCCGGCTTCAACGTAAAGCTTGTGCAGCAGCTCGCTTCTCGGTGCCTCCGGAACCAGGAACAACGGATGATCGCGCACCTCGATGAACAGCCGCGCGTCGATTTGGTCTTCGGGCAGGTGTGCGTAGCTCGAGTCGTCAGAGCTCGTGCCCGCGTTCCGCCCGGAGAAGCCAATCGATCCCTTGAGCAAATTTTGACTGGGAAACACCCAATGAAATCGGTAGAGCGCGCCCTCGTCGCGCTGCGAGTAGTCTTCGAGCGCGCGCATGATGCATGCGGCCGCGGTGCTCTTCGCGGAGCCGTTCGGACCGTGCAACAGCGTCAACCGATTCGGTCGCCCCTCACGCGCGAAGTTACTCAGGATTCGATACAGCTCGCCTTGAATCGCCTCCTGTCCGACCAGCGCTTCGCGTTGCGAGTCGCCCTCGTTCGTGAACGGCAAGTCGAACAGACGAAAGCGCGTGAGCGTGCCCCACGGGCGTTGCGTGGTTTCACGCCCGTAGTAGTCGAACATGTCGCGCACGTAGCGCGATGCATCACGCGAGTACCGCACGGGATCCGACGCGAAGAGCTCCAGGTACTCCTGAAACGACAGGAGCCGGCGCCCCTCCTTGAAGTCGCGCTGCACCAGCTGCGCGATACTCGAGAGCTCGTCCGAGATGCGTTTCGCACCCATGCTGGAAAGCCTACCACAGCCGCGCGGAGCCGAGCTCACGCCGGCCCGCATGCGCCGCGCGCGCGAGCTGGTGCGCGTGCAGCCGGCTCAGAGCACGTTCATGTCGAGCGACAAGTTGCGCTTTTCGATGAGGCACTTGTCTTCGGTGCACACCGAAAAGGAAAATTGGCCCGAAAGGGTTCCCTTGCCCGGCTTATCCGCCGTAAAGCCCACGTTCATCAGAACGCGCTTCTGTTCGAGCTTGACGGCCTCCGAGCTCGTGACGGGCTTCTCGGGCTTCACTCCTTGCGAGTCGCCGGCCTTGAACTTGTAAGGATAGCTCTGGTTGACGTGAAACGGCTCCTTGGCGACGAGCGTGATTTCGGCCCGGTTCGCCTGCCCGGCTTTGATGTCGCCCGCGGGCACGATGCTGAGCTCGAAATTCGGCTCCTTGTATTCACTCTGCGCGGCTGTTGCTTGCTCGCGCGCAGCGCTCTCCGTGGGTGCTGGCGTCCCTTCAGCAGCCTTGGCGATACTGGCGGGGCTCTGCTCTGCCGTGGGCTTGGTCTCTTTGTTACAAGCGCTGGCCGCGAGGAGCAGGCACACGAGGCTCGAGAGCAACTTCATGCGCTGCAAATACCACACGCGCGCGGCCCGCGCAGGCGGGCACTCAACCGAGCGCAATGAGCGCGATGATGATGCCGATCACGAGCGCTACGCCGCCGATGATCACCGGTACGAGCCAGCCCACGTTCGACTTTGGCACCCCTACCTGCGCATCGGAATACTCCACGTTGGAGTATTGCGCGGCCCCTGCCATGGGAGCGGCGGGATACGGCACCTGGGCCATCGGGTAAGTCGGAGCGACGCCCATGTTCGGCTGCTGCTGCTGCTGCGGTGCTGCCAGATGCGGCTGTCCAGCGCCCGCGAACGGATCCCCGAGCGTACCGAGGCTCTCATTTTCGCCGAAGAACGCGTCCGCGGCATCGCCGCCAGCGCGAGTCGGGCGCCCTTCCGCCTCCAGCAATAGCGGCAGGGCCGCGGCGATCTGCGCAGCGAGCTCCGTCTGTGGCGTCGCGGCCCAGAGCCGGTGATCGCCCGTCAAGCCGTACGCGGCGCCGAACGCATCCGCCAGGGCTCCGACGCTCGTAATGCGTAAGCCGGGGTTCTTCTTGAATGCGTGCAGCATCACTCGGTCGAGCGAGGGCGGCACCGGATACTTCTGACCTTTGGCGACATTCGAGACCGGGATCGGCTCTTTGGTCAAAATCGACAGCAGAATGCTCGGGCCATTGTTGCCCGAGAAGGGCACCTTGCCGCTCACACACTCGTACGCGATCGCCGCGAGCGCCCATACGTCTGCGCGGTGGTCGAGCGTTTCGAGCCCCTGCGCTTGCTCGGGCGCCATGTAGTAGGGCGAGCCAATCGTGGTGCCCATGACGGTGAGCTTCTTGGCCTGGTCGCCCTTGTCTTTGACCGAGCCGAAATCCAAAATTTTGACGATGTCTCCCTCGCGCGTCTGGCAGAGAAAGACGTTGTCGGGCTTCAGATCTCGGTGCACGAACTTACTGGCGTGCGCTTCGTCGAGCGCGAGCGCCACCTGGCTCAACACGCGCACCACGCGCTCGGGCGGGATCACGCCTTCGCGCTTCAGCGTGGCGCGGAGCTCCTCACCGTAGAGAAACTCCATGACGAGGGCGTAGCTGCCGTCGTGGGTGGGCTGGAAATCCAGCACGTCGACGATGTGCAGGTGCGGGAGCTGCTTGGATACCCCAAACTCCCGCTTGAAGCGCTCGACCGCGACCTGATCCTGGGCGACGTCCGGGTGCAGGATCTTGAGCGCTACGTTCCGCTTCTCGGCCATGTCGAGCGCCTCGTAGACTCGACCCATGCCGCCGTCCGCCACCACGCGGCGGATCTGATAGCGCGCGCACATGACCTGGCCGATACGGGCGT
>DATHEN010000180.1:0-23253 GCA_035318565.1 Polyangiaceae bacterium | reverse complement strand
TGCTCTGAGCCTGAGGATCACACAACGGGGCGGCAGCACGCGCGGAGGCGCTGCTGAACAGCACGAACAGCGCGCACAGCAGTGCCAGCGATCGAACGCGCGCCGGGACGTTCCCTCTGTGTATCCAAGGCATCATCGAGTGCGGACCGGGGCAGTCTAGTCAGAGAAGTCCGCTGCACAACCGTGGCAGTCGCGCGTTCATTCCAGGAGCCCGACTGCTGCTTTGTTGCCCACGTTGTCCTACATTGGCACCATGTCCGCATGCAGGCCGCAGGTGGACCGCCTAACCTAACGGATTTAGACCAGAAATCGGTGAGTGTCCCGAGCGCCACTGCGCGCGCGGCGAGCCTGCCCCGGCACTTCGAGCGCTGGACGCTGATGAAGCAGATCGCCCGCGGCGGCATGGGGGAAGTGTTCCTCGCGACGACCGGCGGCATCGAGGGAGCCGAACGACCCTGCGTGGTGAAGATCATCCGGCGCGAGCACGCGGCCGACAAGTCCTTCCTCGCGCGCTTTCTGGACGAAGCGCGCATCCAGGCGCAGCTCCAGCATCCCGGGGTCGCGCAGATCCTCGAAGCGTCGAGTGACGATTCGGGCAAGCCGTACGTCGTCGTCGAGTACGTGGAGGGGCGGAACCTCGCAGAGGTGCGCGCTCGCGCGACCCAGCTGAAGCTCACGATCGGATGGCCCGAAGCCGTCGCCGTCGCCGTCGCCATGGCGGAGGCGCTGGCTCACATTCACGAGCGCACGGACGCGAGCGGACGGCCGCTTTCGATCGTGCATCGCGATCTCAGTCCGCAGAACGTGATGATCGCCTACGCGGGCGACATCAAGCTCATCGATTTCGGTACGGCGCGCGGGGAGAACCGGCGCTGTCATACGATTGCCGGAATCGTCTTCGCCAAGCCCGGATACGTTGCGCCGGAAGTCGCCAACAATACGCCGGGAGGGGTGCCCGCGGACTTGTACGCCTTCGGCATCATGTTGTGGGAGCTCCTCGCGGGAAAGCGCTTTCTCACGGGTGAAGCCCGCGAACACATGGCTCTGGTTGGCAAGGGGGAGAGAAACCCGCCCGCGATCGCAGCCGAGCTCTGCGCGCCCCACGATCTGGATCGGGTGATCGCGCGCTTGACCGCCGCGCGCATCGAGGACCGGTATGTGTCGGCCCGCCAAGCGGCAGCCGAGCTCATCGACGTGCTCAAGAGTGCGCCGAGTCTGGCTGAAGGCGAGCGGGGGGTGAGGACGCGCGTGGCGCGTCTCATGCAGCGCCTGTACCCGGCGGAGCCCGGGCGCTCGCGCGTCGAATTCGCGGAGCTCGTGCGCGCGGCTCGCAAGCTTTGCCCGCGTAGCGAGCCTAGCGTTGCAGTACCGCCCGAGCCCCTTCCGGACGGCATGCTCGCCGGCACTCGTTATCGGCTCACGCGTGAAGTCGGGCGAGGCGGCATGGGCGTGGTGTTCGAGGGTGTGCACATCGATCTCGGCCGAGCCGTCGCGATCAAGGTATTGCCGCGCGAGCACGCGCAGAGCGCGACTTTCGACGAACGCTTTCGCGCCGAGGCACGTGCGATCGCCAATCTGCAGCACGACAACCTGGTGCGTCTCTACGACTTCGGCATCTCCGCAGATGGCCAACCGTTTTACGCGATGGAGCGCCTCGAGGGCGAGGGCGTGGACGCACGGCTCGAACGCGAACAGTGCCTGCCATGGCGCGCGGCGTTCGAGCTCGGCGTTCAGGCGTGCCGTGCGCTGGAAGCAGCGCACTCGGCAGGTGTCGTGCATCGGGACATCAAGCCGGGCAACCTCTACTTGACCCGCTCCGGTACGTTGAAGCTGCTCGACTTCGGTATCGCCAAGCACGTGGCCGGCGCCGATGGCCGCGAGCGCACCCGCACGCCCGCGGGCAACGAAGTCAGCGGCACTCCCGAGTACATGGCCCCCGAGCAAGTCTCCGGCGAACCTGCGGACGAGCGCTGCGACGTGTATGCGCTCGGTGTCGTTCTGTACGAGCTCGTTACGGGCAGCTTACCTCATCAGGCGCAGAGCACGGATCTGCTGCTCGATGCCAAATTGCAAACCTTACCCGAGCGGCCCGGCCAGCGGGCACCAAAGAGAGGACTCACGCACATGGTCGACGACACGCTGCTGCGCTCACTCGAGCGCGATCCTTCGCAACGTTTTCAGAGCGCAGCGGAGATGCGCGAGGCGCTCGAGGTCGCGCTGCGTGAGCCCGAACGCCGCCGGCGCCAACGCCGCGCCTTTGGGTTCGCGCTCCTCGGCATGCTCGCGATTGCGATTGGAGCGGTCACGGCGGTTGCCAGTACGCAGCCCCACGTGCGCGCTCGCGCGCTGGCCGTGGCAGCTCCCGTGCTCGATAGGCTTCAGGGCCTGGGTCGGGCGCCGCAAGCCGAGAAGGCGGCGCTGGCCAATATCGCCCCGGCCGCCGAGCTCGCGCCCGAGAGCGCTGCCACGGGCGGCCAGAGCGCGCCGGCGAGCGAGCAGGGCGCCGCAGCGGCAGACGACGGGGACGGCACCGCAGATGACACCGCAGAGCCGGCCGAGGTCGCCGATCTCGACGCGGACGAAGCGGAGCCCGCTGCTGACGGCGAAGAGAGCCCGGCGGCGCTTTCGAAAGCCACGGCAGGTGAAGCGAGCGAAAAGGATGCCGACGACGACGAGGCGGGCGCCGAGTCTTCAGCCGACACCACGAAGGAAAACCCGCGTGACAAGTTGGAAGAGCAGATTGCAGCAGCGCAGCAGCTCATGGAAGGCGGCAAGCGCATCAAGGGTTTCAATCAGCTGCGACGCATCGGCCGAAACAACGGCAAAGATGCACGCGCCCTGAAGGCCTGGTCCGAGGCGGCCGCGCACATGAAGGGCTGGGGGGAAGCAATTCGTGTGGCCACCCAGTGGGCGGAGTTCGACAAGAGCAGCGAGGCACAATTGCACTTGGCCCGCATGCAACGAGCCACGGGGCGGCGGTCGGAAGCCATCCGCACCTTGTCACGGCTCACGAAAAAAGACCCGAGCTGCGAGGAAGCGCGTGAGTTGCTGAAGAGCTACAGCGGCGACACCCGGGTGGCGCTCCAGCAATAGTGCGCCACGGCTCGAGTCGAGCAGTTTCGGGATCGGGCGGGGTTCGCGCGCGCCGGGGTCGTCGCAATTGGGCGTCGATTCCGGGCGCCATCCGGGAATCTTCCGCCCGTTCATTTGTTCTTGACCGGCCACGCGCGGCCGATATTTCGGCTTGAGACGCCGGCAGAACCGCTGCGCCGCGCTGGCCGCTCCCCGCTGGGCTGTGTTACGAGCCTTCGCACTCGGTCCGCTGCGGTCCCGGTCCATCCGCGATGGCTTCGATACCCATTTCCTCCGGTGAGAACGTCGTCACGAGCGGCTCTCCCACGCGGCTCGTTCTGCGTCTGGCGATGCCGACGGTGTTCGCGATGCTCACCCAGAGCATCGTCAACGAGATCGACATCATCTTCTTCTCCTGGCTGCCCTGCCCGGAGTCGTCGAATGCGCAGGCGGCGCTCCTGCCTTCGTTGATCCTGCTCTGGCTGTTCGGCGGCTCGTTGAGCGCCATCTCCGTGGGCACTCAGGCCCTAGCCGCGCGGCGCTTCGCGGAGAAGAAGCCCATGGATGCGGGCGCAGTGCTCGTCAATTCCTGGTTTTTCGCGGCTGTTGCCGGGGTCGCGTTCACGGCGCTCGGGTACCTGGCGCTGCCGTCAATCCTGAGCCTCCTGATCAAAGTTCCGGACGTGCGCGCCGCTGCGGAAGCGTACCTCGGCTGGCGCCTGCTCGGCATTGCCTCGATGGTGATGACCTTTTCGTTCAAGGCCTTCTTCGACGGAATCGGCCGGACCTACGTGCACATGGCGAGCGCGATCGTGATGAACATCATCAACGTCGTGCTGTGTATCGCGTTCATCTTCGGCAACTGGGGTGCTCCGCGCATGGGCATCGCCGGCGCGGGCCTGGCGGGTTTCGTGTCCACGTGGGTGGGGCTCGCCATCATGATCGGCTGGGCAGCTACGCGGAAGTATCGCCGCATTCACCAGCCGTATACGTTGAGCCAGCTGTCCCGCGGCATGACCTGGGACATCCTGAAGCTTTCGATACCGAGCGCGGTGGCAACGGTCGCAGTCATGAGCGGCTTCGCGCTGTTCTCGATGATCGTGAGTCACCTGGACAGCGTGTCGAACGCGCAGGTGATTTCTGCGGCGTGCCCGGGCGGGCGGGCCGAACCGGTGAACAGCGCCGCCACCACGGTGATCGTCGGCATTCTGAAGTTGACCTTCACGGCCTGCCTCGCTTTCGGCACGTCCACGGCCACGCTCGTGAGTCAGTCGCTGGGCGAGGGGGACGGAGACAAGGCCGCGCGCTTCGGCTGGGTCTCCGTGCGCCTGGGCGTGTACATCTTCGGCGTAGTCGGGCTGATCGAGGGCGTGCTCTTTCCGCGCCAAATTCTGGGTCTGGTCACGCAAAGCCCCGCGGTGCTCGAAGCGGCGCTCTTACCCTTGCGCATCATGGGCGTGTGCACGCCGCTGATTGCGGTGGGCATGATCCTCACGCAGGCGTTGTTCGGTGCAGGCAACAGTCGCTTCGTGATGGTGGTCGAGCTCTTCCTGCACTTCTTCTGTCTGGTGCCGCTGGCGTGGCTGATGGGCATCACGTTCGATCTCGGCTTACCCGGCATCTGGGGTGCAGCGGTCGTGTACGTGGTGTTGCTGACGAGCGTCATGATCTGGAAGTTCGCTCGCGGCGACTGGAAGAGCATACGCATCTGAGCGCAGCCTCCTCGGCGCTACTCTCTGAGATGGATTGGGGTCGAACCGGGCAACGCTTGTCGGCGAACGAACGGCGGAGCTCGCCGCCGTGCCACTTCGTAGTTACGATGAACCTCGCTAATTGCCACGCCACCAGCTCGATAGGAGGCTGCGAGTGGCAAGGACGAGGCTATTTTTCGAGCTCGAGGTGGTCGCCTTCGTCTTCGTTGGCTGCGCTGGCGTCGCCCTTTGCGCTCGGCGTGTCGTCTTCGAGGTCGAGCTCGCCGGCGCCCGCGTCGCCTGCCGCGTCGTCCGCGCCGAGCAAGTCTTCGAGTAGCTCGTCGTCCGTCTTTTCAGAGGTGGTTTTTTGGTGGCCTTCGCCGACGCTTCTGCCCTTGATGCCGTGGCCGTCCGCGCTGAGCCACTTCTTGCGATCTTCCTCACTGCAAGGCAGCGGATTGTTGCGGTCCTCTTGCACGCACTCGAGGAGCCACGCTTCGCGCGGTGGCTCGCCGAACTTCGCGGATCTGGCTTTTGACTCCAGAATGTCCTTTTCGACAGCCATCGTGCTCAACCTGGGGAAGATGACCACGATCACCAGGCTCAGGATCATCATCAGCAGGAACGGCACGCAGATCCGGTAGAGCGTGACCATCGGCTTGTTGAACCGGAAGCTCGTCACGAACAGGTTCTGTCCGAGCGGCGGGCTCAGGTAGCCGATCTCCATGTTCAGCAAGAACATGATGCACATGTGGAACGGATGGATCACGAACTGTGCTGCGAACGGGATCAAGAGCGGCACGGTCACGAGGATCGTGCTGAAGCCGTCCATGACCATGCCCTGCAGGTACAAGAACGCGTTCAGCACCAGCAGGAAGTGCCAGCGCTCGTTGACCCCGAGCTCCGTGAGCGCGTGATACACCTGCTGTGGCATCTGCTCGCTGACGATGTAGTTCGTGAGCGAGATCGCCGCGGCCAGGATCAGGATCAGCGCGCCCGCGAGCGCCATGGCATCGCCCGCGAGGCGCGGCAGGCTTTTGAGCTTCAGATCCTTGTGGACGAAAAACTCCACCGCAACCACGTACGCCGCCGCGATGCCGGCCGACTCGTCGATGTCGGCGAGGCCCGTGGCCAGACTGCCGAGGATCAGCACGGGGATACCCAGCTCCCATTTGATGATCCACAAGGCGCTGCGGAGCTCGCTCAACCGCGGTTTCGAGCGTGGAATCTTGTGTCGGATCGAGATGTAAGCGGCGTGCAGGGAGATGATGAAGATGACCAGCAGACCGGGTAGCACTCCGGCCTTGAACGCCTTGTTGAAATCGATGCCGGCCACCAGCGAATACACGAGGATCGGCAATGAGGGCGGCAGCAGCAGTCCGACGGACCCAGAGGTCATCACGAGCCCGAGCGCGTAGTCTTTGGGGTAGCCGCGCTGGATCAGCGCCGGATACAAGAGCGCACCCACCGCGACGATCGTCACGGCGCTGCCGCCGGTGAGCGTGGTGAAAAATGCGCTCGCGATCAGGCACACGATCGGCAAGCCGCCGGGCAGCCAGCCGAAGAAAGCGTCCGATGCGCGCACGATACGCTCGGGAGCTTTCGATTCGGCGAGCAGGTAACCGACGAAGGTGAACAGCGGGATCGTCGTCAGAATCGGCGATTGGGCGAAGATTTCGCCGAGCACGTCCGGCGCCAGGAAGCGCACGAAGTGGAGGTGCGGATCTTCGTGAGTCAGCCACGCGATCTGGGTGGCCCCCGCCATCACCGCGAAGACCGGAGCCCCGGCCAACGCGACTAGGATGACCAGGAGCAGGATCACCCAGCTCAGCTCTCCAGCGGATCCGGCTCGTGCTTTTTGGTGCCGAGGTCCATGTGAGCTTCGGGATCTACCTTCATGTGTCCGCTCAGTGTCAGGACCGAGAGCAACAAGAAGCGCAGTCCGATGATCAAAAAGCCGATCGGGAACACGAGGTTCGCCGCGTCGGTCAAGCCGCCGCGCGGCTCGCCGCGGTGAGGAATCACGATCATGGGCGAGCGCGTGGATTCGGGCGGTATGCGCAGCGTTTCGACGTCGGCTTTGCCGTAGCGTTCGACGTAGCCCGAGTGGTCGAGGAAGTCGTTCCACTCTGTGCCGGTGAGCCAGCCCGAGTAGGATTCTCCCCGGATCACGCGCGGGAACGTTTTCAGGTCGAGTTTGATCTGATTCTTGGTGGCGAAAGCGTATTCGCTGATGCCGTGGCCGACGGCTTTGAACTTGTCGGCGGCCTTTGCGTCGAGCTTCGCCTCGAAGTTTTCGATCGCGATGTGATCGAAGTAGCCCCAGGAAAGGCTGAAGCAGACCGCGCTGGAAATCAGCCAGGTTCCGATGGCAGCGGCCGTTCGTATGCGCGGGCTCACGTAGCGGGTCACGAGATCGATCGTGATGTGTTTGCCGGCGGCGGTCGCGAGCGAGCCACCGAGCAGTGCCAGGAGCAGCGTCAAGCGCGTGCCGACTCCGCGCAAGCCGCCGACCAATGTGAGAGTGGAGGCTTGCTGGTACCAGTTCAGTAGGTTCGAAGACCAGTCAACGCCCACGCTTGCCCAAGCGCGCGCGAGCACCACGCCGAGCAGCACGCCGGAGATGGACGCCGTGTGGCGTACGACCGGCTTCTGACGCCCCGTTGCCCAGTACGCGAGGCTTCCGAGTACGATAGCGCCTAGTATCGCGCGCAGCACGATGCCGGCAACAGAACCGCCTGGCCCCGTTGACATGCCTTTGAGGCCGACCCAAAGACCCAGTGCGACTACTTCGCTGAGCAGGACGAACGTGCAGAGCCCTACTTCGAACTTCGTCCAGACTTTGTCGATGAGCACGAAGGGGCGGCCCCAAGCCTTGCCTTCGCGCGCGCCATCGTAGCCGGCGCTGTGATCTGACGGCTGGATCTGACGCGCAGCGGACGCGTCTACCTGCTCCGGTTCATTGGGCCGATGCACCGATCTCTCCCGGCTTTCGCCTTGGTCTGAGCGACATCTTCGCGGGCCGGGAAGTTAGGTCAAATTAGGTTGTCCCGTCACTCATTTCGTTGATTGCCACTTCAAAAAAAAGTAAGGGCCGACACTTTCGTGCCGGCCCTTACGATCTTCATTTTTTCTCGGTCACATGCTGCGGCGTGTCAGCACGCGCCGATCTTGGTCAGCACGTCTCCGGGCATCGCACCTTTCAGGCGCTTGCATGCATCCGTGAAGACCTTCTTCCACGCAGCCTTTTCCGCTGCAGTCGCATCGTGGACCGTCATCTTCTTCTTGAGACGCTCGAAGGCCGCGTCGTCTTCTTTGCGGATGGTCTTGCGCAGCATGTTCGAGCCCTGCTTCGCAGTCTCTTTCATGATCTCGCGCTGCTCGGGAGTGAGCTTGTCGAGCTCGCGCTGGCTGATCACGCTAGCGCCGATGGCATAGTACGTTCCGTACGTGTTGATGTGATCGAGCCGCGACGTCCACTGCAGCTGCTCGGCCGCCAGCGAGGGCGCGTTGATGGTGTCGATCGCTTTGGCATTTAGCTTCGGCAAAAGCTCGGTCACGCTGGTCGGCACGGGCGAAACGCCGCCGATCACTTCGTAGACCTTGGGGGCGATGATGTCTTCGGCGATGGTGCCCGGGCGCTTGCCACGTAGATCGGTCGGCATCTTGACCTGGAAGCCGTTGGCCATCACGCGGCCGATGCCTACGTCGCCCCAACCGCTGACGTGAAAGCCCGCTTCCTTGAACGCCTTGTCGAATTCGGGCGTCAAAGCGTCGCGCTCCTTGTCCAGTGCCTGCCAGCTATCGAACGCGCCTGGCATGCTCAACGCCAGAACGGGCTTGTAGACGTCGCTGAGCCCCGTTGCGGTGATCGCCGCGCCAGCCAGCTGACCGGATTTGATCTTGCCGACGACGGCGCGCTCGGGACCGGCGGTGCCGTTCCAAAGCCAGACGACCTCGATTTCGCCTTTGGTCTTTTGATCGACCGCCTTGGCCACTGCCTTGAACACCTTGCCCCAAGGGCTGCGAGGTGGAGCCAGGGTTGCGAATTTAAGGGTCGTTTTCGCCTCGGCAGAGGGCGGATTGCCAACCATCACACATGCCGCGGCGAGAAGCGCGGCAGCCACCTTTCGGACCATTTCGGGGACCTCCTACGTACGTACGTAACTACGGCAAAAACCGTCCAGCACTAGGTGAGACGGGCCGGCCGCGAAATCGAATCACTCGGAACCTGAAAAAAATGCACGGGACGATTTCGCGACCCGAGCACTAGAAACCCGTTCAGCTCCACTAGCCGTGGAACCCGCACTCCTCCTGCCACACCTTGTTGCTGAGATAGCGGCGAGCGCGGCGCTTGGCGATGGTGTTTTGCAAGCGCGCTTCGGGGAGCGTGTCGGGGGCCGCCAGGACCTGCTTGAGCAGCTTGTCGTAAGCGGGGCGGTCGCCCTTCATGCAGTAGTACGTCTTGGCGTAGTTGAGCTGCGTGCTGAGAAACTTACCGCCGTTGATCTCCATGGCGCGATCGAAATGACGTTTGGCGAGGTCGAGCTCGGACATCGCGTGCCGCGCGCTGTACGCGCCGAGCACGACGTGGCCCATGCCATCGCGAACCTTTTCGTCGAGCGCGACCGAACGGCGCACGATCTCTTCGCCGATGTAGAGCTCGCTCACGATCTCCGGGATGTCCTTCGACACGTTCACGAGGCCGACGTGCGCAAAGCCGATCCACAAAAGCTCTTCTGCTTGGTCTTGATCGCGGAAGTTTGCCTGCAGCCAGGCGCGTAGCTTCGTGGTGTTGATGCGCGCAGCTTCGAAGCCTTCGGCATGGTGTCCGAGGAGCTCGACTCCGTAGTAGATGGCACGCCGGTAAGCGGCACGCGCGCGCGACAGGTGATACTCCGCGAGCGGCTCGTCGCCCTTTTCGTACGCGGCTTCGTAGTCGTCTTCCATGAACGCGTACGCGATGCCGGACCAACCGCGCGTGAGCATGAACAACGCTTCCGTGTTGTTGGGCTCGAGGTGATGCATGCCCTCGATCTGTCCCATACCCCCTTGCGCAACCGCTCGCGCAATATCGTAGTCCTGAAAGGTGTTGATCGCCTCAGACCCCTCCAGGGTTCCGGTGACCTGTCCGTCGATTAGCACCTTCTTCAGACAGCCCGAGCCGGCCAGACTGAAGTTGATGAGCAGCAGGGCAGCGCCGATCCCTCGCAGAAAACTCATGACGCGCGGATCTACAGATTTTCCGGCGCGGATTCAATGTTGGCCCGCTCAGGACCGCGGCTTTCTCTTCGGAGAGCTCTTCGGAGAGAGCACCGAGCAGGCCACGTCTGCCCGCACCTCGGGGTCGTCGTCGGCGAGGGCCGAAGCCGCATGCGCATAATCACCGAGCTTTAACAACGACAGTGCCGCAATGCGCCGTTCGTCGGGATTGGGCCGATCGAGCAGGGGAATTAGCTCCGGACCCACTTTTTCGTCACCCGCGTTCGCCAGGGCGACGCGAGCTCGTAGCGCCACGGAATTGCTCGACTTGCTGAGATGTCTGAGCTGCGCGCGGGCTGCGCTGCGTGAAGCGGAATTTTCGGTTAATCGTGCCAGCGCGGCCACGCGGATCGACAGGTCCGGGTCCTTGGCTGCTGCGTGAACCGCTTTACGAACATCGCTGTCCCAAAACGGCGCGCGCTCGATGGCCAGTCGCCGTTCTGCGTCCGTTCCTTCGCGCACTGCGCGCGCGAGGACGGTGGCTCCGAGAGCGGCGTCCGCGCCGGGCATACGGGTTAGTATGGCCGCTGCCGCTACCGCATCGCCGCCGCTCGCTGACTCGGCGGTGGAGACCAGGCGCTCTCGGCCTCCCGCGCGGAACGTCTTCGGCATCGCCCAAGCGTGGATGATCGCGCTTCGAATCTCGGGGTTGGCGCGCGGCCACATGTCGTCGAATGCGACGAGCACGCGCGGCCCGCCGCTGGCACCGGCGGCGTGGATCGCGAGTGAGCGGGCTTCGGGGTCCGGATCCAGACGCGCGGCTTCCAGCAAACCGGGAACGTCTTTTGGATCGGCTGCTTCCTGTGCGGCTTCGAGCGCGGCGCGGCGTGCGCGCTCGTCCGGGTCCACGAAGAAGGCGCGGCGCAGGTCCGCGTGTGTGCGTGTGCTGCTCGCGCGCGCGGCTACGGCACGCCACGCGCCGCTCGCGGCACGCGCATGCCGATCGATCAAGGTTCGAGCGTCGAGCTCACCGCTCTCGTACAGGAGCACTGCGGCGCGCGCGCCGGCGTCGTCTGCGCGGCGCGCGCGAACGCGCAGCACAGGGAGAAGCGGGGCAGCGCAACCTCGCACGCGGCTGACCCGCACTTCCGCAAGCTCGCCGCGTGCACTGCGGATCTCTCGGCCCGCGACGGCGGCGGCCAGCTCTTCCACGGCATCGCGATCCAGATCGCCGTCGGCGCGCTCGGCGCGAATCTGACGCTTCAACGACGCCAGGTCGCCGTGCAGCGCGGTTTCCAGCGCGGGGTTCGAGCCGCACGCGAAAGCCGCCAGCGCGAGCGCGATCGTCAGCTTCCTCGGCATCACTCGGTGATAGCTTGGCGCACCCCCGGCGCGCAACAAGTGCAGAGGGCGCTCATGTCCCGACCCATCCACTTCGTGCTGAACCCGAACGCCCGGCGCCTGGCGCGCGATCCAGGCTTGATGCGTCGGATCGAAGCGCTTTCACGGGGCCGGGCCCGCGTGTGGGTGACTCGCAATCTCGATGAGCTCGGCGAGGCCGCGCGACAACTGGCGCTCGAGCGGCCGGACTTGGTCGTGCTCTGCGGCGGCGACGGCACGTTCATGTCCGGCGTGACGGCCTTGCAAATGGCCTACGCAGACGACCGCTTGCCACGCCTGGCATTCGCGCCTGCAGGCACGGTGGCGACGGTGGCGCGCAATTGGGGGACCAGCGCCGGAGTGCTGGCAGTAGTCGAGCACGTGCTCGGCCGGGCTCCACTTCGTTCGCGCGAGCGGCCTACACTGTGGGTGCGTGAGCAGTCGGGCGCATTTCGCGTGGGCTTTACCGTTGGCACCGGCTTGGTCGCACGCTTCTTCGACCGCTACTACGCGGCCGGCGGCGGAGGCACGCGAACGGCCCTCGCCATCGTGGCGCGAATCTTCACGGGCTCGCTGGTGGGTGACGGCTACGCGCGCAGCGTACTCGAACCGTTGCCGTGTGTTTTGACGGTGGACGGTCGCGAGCTCGAGCCGCGCGCGTTCAGTCTGGTGGTGAGCTCCGTGCTGCCGGACCTGGGGCTGCACATGCGCGTCACGTATCGCGCGGGCGCCGATTTCGAGCGACCGCATCTGGTCGCTTCGGCGCTGCGCACGAAGCAGCTCGGACCGCAGGCGCCGCGCGTGCTGCGTGGTCTGCCGCTGCGCGGACCCGATTGCTTCGATTCACTCGTCACGAGCTTCAGCGTGACGTTTCCCAAAAACGAGCCGGGCCCCTACGTGCTCGACGGCGACGTCTTCCGCGCGAGTTCGATTCAAGTCAGCGCAGGACCGAAAATCGACGTCGTCACGCTGGAGCCCTAACAATCGTTTTGGGGTAGGCGGCCCCAAAACGCGCACTAGTTGACGACGTTCTCGGCTTGGGTCGCGTCGTCCGAGCGGGCGTTGCGCGCGATCTCGTTGCGGCGTGCCAGGGCTGCGGCCA
Source organism: Polyangiaceae bacterium (assembly GCA_035318565.1). Lineage (GTDB taxonomy): Bacteria > Myxococcota_A > Polyangia > Polyangiales > Polyangiaceae > DATDJP01. The sequence continues at coordinate 10,806 of DATHEN010000180.1, read as the reverse complement.
CGAACCGAGAGAAGAGCGGATGCGCGGCCATGGGCCGGCTCTTGAACTCCGGGTGAAACTGACAGCCGATGAAAAAACGATGATTCGGTAGCTCGACGATCTCGACGAGCCGATCATCCGGGCTGGTGCCGCTCAGCGACAGTCCGGCACGCGTGAGGACCTCTCGGTACTCGTTGTTGAACTCGAAGCGATGCCGATGCCGCTCGCTGATTTCGCTGCTGCCGTACACCTGAGCCGCGCGACTGCCCGGCTTGAGCGCACAGGGATAGGTGCCGAGCCGCATGGTGCCGCCCTTGTCGCGCACGCCGCGCTGGTCCGGCATCAAATCGATGACAGGGTGCGGCTGATCCTTCTGGAACTCCGTGGAGCTCGCCCCTTTGAGGTTACAGACATTGCGTGCGAACTCGATCACCGCCAGCTGCATGCCGAGGCAGATGCCGAAGTAGGGGACGTCGTTCTCCCGCGCGTAGCGGATGGCGAGCACTTTGCCCTCCACGCCGCGATCACCGAAGCCGCCGGGAACGAGCACGGCATCCAGGCCGCTCAACAGGGACAAAGCGTTCGATGTCTCGAGCTGTTCGGAATCGATGTATTCGAGCTGCACCGCGACGTCGTTGGCGAGGCCGCCATGAACCAGGGCTTCGTGCAGCGACTTGTAGCTGTCCTTCAGGTGGACGTATTTGCCGACCACGCCGATGCGCACCGAACCGTTCGCCGGCTTCTTGAACTTCTCGACTACTCGTCGCCATGCGCCGAGCTCGGGCTCGCGTGACCAGATGTTGAGCCGCTCGGCGATGCATTCGTCCAGGCCCTCGGCGTGAAGCACGAGCGGCAGCTCGTAGATGCACGAGACGTCCACCGCCGGAATCACGCTGTCTACGGGGACGTTCGAGAAGAGGGCGATCTTCTCTTTCAGGCCGCGTGCGATCGGCCGATCGCAACGGCACACGAGTACGTCGGGTTGAATGCCGATCTCGCGCATCTCGCGGACTGAGTGTTGGGTCGGCTTCGTCTTCAGCTCGCCAGCGGTGGGGATGTGCGGCACGAGCGTGACGTGCACGCTGATGGCGTTCTCGGTGCCTGCCTCGAGGCGCAGTTGGCGGATGGCTTCCAAGAAGGGCAGTGACTCGATGTCACCGACCGTGCCTCCGACTTCGATGATCGCGACGTCCGAGCCCGCCGTGGCGTCGTAGACGCGGGCTTTGATTTCGTCCGTGATGTGCGGAATGACCTGCACCGTGGCGCCCAGGTACTCGCCACGCCGTTCCTTGGTGATGACGGCTTCGTAGATGCGGCCGGTGGTCACGTTGGCTTTGCGTGTCAGCCGGCAAGACGTGAAGCGCTCGTAGTGGCCGAGGTCGAGGTCCGTCTCGGCGCCGTCGTCCGTTACGAAGACTTCGCCGTGTTGGTATGGAGACATCGTGCCCGGATCGACGTTGATGTACGGGTCGAGCTTCATGTGCGTGACGCGCAGCCCGCGGGCTTCCATGAGCGCGCCGATCGAAGCGGATGTGAGACCCTTGCCGATCGAGGAGACGACTCCGCCGGTGACCAGGACGAACTTGGTTCGTCGACTCACCGCACAATCTCCATCCGACGGGTCGTATCACGACTTTTCACGGTGTGCATCCCCGTACAGCGAAGCCCCCGGATTTCGCGACGATGCTCGCGCGTGCGTCGACGCCACGCGGGCCGAATCGATAGCTTCGCGAGCTTCGCGCGCGCGGCAACTCGCGCGGTCAGAATTGGCCGAGCACACCAAGACCGGCACCGCCATGCGGGGTGACTATCGGCATGGGGCGCAAGCGTAGCGTGCTCGTAGCCGTGGATGATCGCTGCCGCGGTGCACCGGCGGAGGCTGTCGGCAGAAACAACGCTTCACCCGTGATCACGAGGCCGCCCAATTGACCGAGTCCGTTCATGGTGGTCAGGATGGCGCGCGTGACCACCATGAACGTGCTGCAATCGGGATCGCCGTCAGCGCAGCCGGTGTCCGCGAGGGCCATCCACGGGCCCGCGACCGGCACTCGCAAGTCGTTCGCACCCGGAGCGTCCGGCCACAAATAAGAGCAGGCGAGCCCGCCGCCGTACCATGCCATGCTGCTGCCCACTCCGAGTGCGAGCAAGCCCCAGCGCGTGGACGGAGGCGGGTAGGCGCCCGGATCGTAAACGGTTACTCGGACCGGTTCGTCCGCTTTGGCCAGATCCGGCCAAAGACAACACGAGAGCAACGCGACTGCGCAGGCGACGCGCGGGCGAATCGGGCGCAGAGCTTCGAGCATCACAGTCACCGAACGCGCTTTTCGCGCGAACGCTCGCAAACTGCAAGCCCTACGTCTACCTGGCGGTCCTGGCACGAGCCGAGCCGATCTACCGTAGCCGCGCAACGGATCCAAAACGGCCCGCAACACTCCGCGTTGGAGGTGAAACTAAAGCCCTGCCAGTGCAAGCCAGCGACCTTCGGCGCTCAATGAGAACTTGCAGGCACGCGCGGAAACGAGCGCTACTTGCTCTTCGTGCCAGAGCGGCACGACAGGCAGGTCCGTTGCCATGAGCTGGGCGAGCTCTCCGTATAGCGCGCGGCGCTGCTCCGTGCTGCTCGCGACGGCAGCGCGGTCGAGGAGCTCCGCTGCCTTGGGATTGCGGTAGCGCGCGCGATTGCGACCTTCCTGACCTTCGCCCGGCACCGCGCTCGGATGAAAGAACCATTTGAGCAAGTTGGGTTCTGTAAGCTCCGGCATTTGCAAGCTGGCCAGGTCGAAGTCTCCGGAATCGAGGCGAGCCAACAAGATCCCGAGATCCAGCGTAATGACGCGCACCTCGAGCCCTGCATCTTCGAGCATCTGTGCGATCGCTCGCGCGATCGTCACGCGAGCACGCTCGGTGCTCGTCAGCAGTGTAATCGGTCGGAGTCCAGTGAGAACGGCGCGCGCCGCAGCCGGGTCGTACGGCACGGGCAACGGGACATCGGGGTTCGACCAATGGCCGGGCGGAAAAATCGACGAGGCCAACTCTGCGCGTCCGCCGAGCAGATGCAGAATGATCCGCTTGCGATCGATGGCCCGTGCGACGGCATGCCGCACGCGCTGGGCCGAAAAGGGATCGCGATCATTTTGCATCAGCAGGTAGGTGACGTTCGCACCTCTGCGCGAGACGAGCGAAAGGCCCTCGTGTCCTTCGAGCGCCGGCCAGAGCGCGGCGGATACCGCGTTGGGAGCAATGTCGCTGCGGCCGGCCAGGAGCCGCAGTGCGCGAGCATTTTCGTCCCGCACGCTGCGCACCACGGCTGAATGCGCGGGACGCGGCAAGAGCCCGGTCTGGGCCGGTTCGAGCACGACTTCGCCCGGCACAAACCGGGCGATACGGTACGGGCCGAGGCCGTCCAGCGCTCCGCTCGGGGACGGCGCGCTCCGCGCCTGGTCGGCTCGCAGAATCGGCACCTCGAGGTCCGTGAGCAGGCTCGCGCGCGGCGCCGACAACTTGAGCGTGAGCGCGCGGGCCGACTCGACCCCGCACGAAGCGAACGCCCTCACCACCGCCCGGTGCGGGCTCGCGAGCGCCGGGTCGTTCAACGCATCCAGGGTGGCACACACGTCGGCTGCATGCAGCGGCCGGCCACTGTGGAACCTGAGGTTCGGTTTCAGCTCCACGTGCACGGTCAGGGCGTCGGGCCGGTGCCAGCTGGACGCCACGAGTGGCACGGGCAGCAGCGTGTCCGGGTTCAGGCCCGTGAGGCCAGCGTGCACCAGACGCGTGACCTTGATGTCGAGCGAGCGCGTGCTGTAACGCGGATCGAGCGTGGCCGTCTCCGTGGGGACGACGATCTCGATGGCGCGTTCGGCGGGCTGCTCGCCGCGCGCGCAAGCAACGAGGCAGAGCGTCAGGCCGGACGCGCAAAGACGGCGGGCCACTTACTTGGTGGCCGCTTGCACTTCCTCGAGATCGTCGATGGACCGCTGGTACTCACCGCGATCGGTGATCGTCATGGACAGAAACAGAATCACGAACAGCACCGAGCCCAGAAAGATCACGAGGTGCACTTTGCGATCCCAGCGCAAGTGCATGAAATACATGACCACGAGCGCCGCCTTGATGGTGGCGATCACCATGGCGATCACGAGGTTGCCCTGGCTGCCCAGGTCTACCTTGGTGACGCCCACCGTGATGATGGTGAGGACCAAGAGCGCGGCCAGAACCACGACCAGCAGCGAGACCGGCGTGGTGTGCGCCAGGCCATGGTGCTCGTCGTATTCGTGCTCGTCGCGGGGATCGGGGGGTTTCGGCGCTTCTTCGATGCTCATGAGCCCACTCGTGCTCTTGACCACTTTATGGGGCCCCGGATCGCGGGCGGAATCAAGCGCCGGATCGGGCACGTTGTCGTCGTCGTCGCTGCTGAGCCGCTCGTGTTCTCGAGCTGCGTGATCTTTCTCGTTCGTTCCCATGACGTTCCTCGTCGTGCGGCAACAATCAGTGAATCAGGTAGAGCAGCGGGAACAGGTAGATCCACACTAGATCGACGATGTGCCAGTACAGCGCCGAGTAGTCGATGGGGCCGAAGTAATTCTCGCCGAATACGCCCTTCATGGCGCGGAGGAGCATCCAAACCCACACGATGATGCCGGCGATGACGTGAATGCCGTGCAGGCCGGTCATGAAGAAGTACACACTGAAGAACACGTGCGCGTTCTTCGGATGCTCCAGCAGCGTTCCATCCGGACCGAGCACGCCCGCCTGGCGCAGCGGCCAGGCGTCCGGGCCGAGCTTCGCTGGAAGGGGAGCCGCCGCGTTGGTTTCCGCCAGCGTGTCCGATATACCCGGGGCCGCGGCCGGGGCGCCGGGCACGGGGGCGGGCATGGGGATGTCGCCGGTCTTGGTGGGAGTTTCCGGCTGCGCGCCGCCGACCGGTGACTGTGCGGTCTGCTGCGCGGGCTCGCCCGCCTGCGCTTGCCCGATCCCGGCGCTCGGTTCTTTGCGCGGCTCACCAGCAGGTGCAGCGGGTTCCGCTCCCGGGTCGCTGGGCGCCACCGCAACGGCGCCACCCTTTGCGGCCGCAGCCTTGTTCGGTGCGGCCGCCTTGGCGTTCTCACCGGCTTGCTGAGCCGCTACACCGGGAGCGGCCGCGGCCTGTTCGGGCGTGGGTGCCGTGCCTTGAGCGGCGGCGGAACCAGGCGCGCTGGGTGCGCCTTCCGCGGCTGGCGGCGACGAGGCGCCCGCGGCCGCTGCCACGGCTCCAGCCTCGGCCGCACCAGCAGCGGCCGTCGCGCCCTCTTTCTGTTTGGACTGCTCGCGGAGTTTGTGGGCAATTTCCGCGGCCTCTGGGTGCTTCTTCTTGAACGATTCGAGCTCCCAGACCTCGTGTTTGGGATTGAAGCGTACGCCGAACAGCGGCTTCTCGGCGCGACCCGGCCAGACCAGGCCATCATGAAATTTGTGCGAGTACTCCACGTACTTGACGCACATGAACGTGAACGCGCAGGCGATCGTGATCACGATGTTGATGATCAGGCCGCGCTTCTGCTCGAGCTGCGCGCAACGCACCGCCCAGGCTGCCGTCAAGCTGCTGCCGAGCAGCACGACGGTGTTCAGCGCGCCGAGGTTCGTATCGAGGTAGTAGTGCGCCCAGACGAAGATCTCGGGGTGCTGGGCGCGGTAGATCGTGTACGCGCAGAATAGCCCGGAAAAGAACAACACCTCCGTGACCAGAAACAGCCAGATGCCCATCTTGCCGGCATCGAACTGCTGCTGGGGCGTGTCGAAGTGATGCTGGAGAAAGGGGTGGTGGCCGTGGCCCGCGTGATCGTCGTGCCCGACGTCCTCGCCGTGCTCGTGCCCGGGCTCCGCCCCCACGTCTTTCGGAGGTCCCTTTTTGCTCTCCAGCACTTCTGAGGTGGTTTCCGTCATTTGTCAGCGTTTCCCGTAAGCCGCGCGCGCGCGGTTTTCAAATCTCTGTGTAAGTCGAAGTTGCCGTGGGAGCGTCCGTCACGCCCTGCTGGCTTTGGACACGTAGCCGCGCGATTTCTCGTCGTACACCATGTCCTCGTAACCGTCGTAAGGACCCGCGTCGATCGTCGGTACGGTGCGGAAGTTGTAGTAGGGCGGGGGCGACGCCGTCTTCCACTCGAGCGTGGCCGCGCCCCAGGGATTGGCAGGCGCGTCCGCCTTCTTGCGCAGACTACGGATCAGCGACACGGCGGTGATCAAGAAGCCGAGACCGAGGATGTAAGCGCCGATCGTCGACAGCTGGTGCAGACCCTGGAACTCCGGCAAGTAGTTGTAATACCTGCGCGGCATGCCGCGGGTGCCGAGCACGAACTGCGGGAAGAAGGTGACGTTCAGCCCGACGAAGACGAGCACTGCGCCGAGCCGTCCGACGCTCTCCTTGTACATGCGCCCGGTGATCTTCGGCCACCAGTAGTGCAGGCCCGCCATGAAGGCCGTGATGGATCCGCCCATCATCACGTAGTGGAAGTGCGCGACCACGAAGTACGTGTCGTGGAGGTGCACGTCCACGCTCATCACCGCCAAGAACACGCCCGTCAGACCGCCGATGGTGAACACCCACAGAAAGGCGAGCGCGTACAACATCGGCGTGTCCAAATGGATGCGCGCCTTGTACATGGTGGAGAGCCAGTTGAAGATCTTGATGGCCGTGGGGATGGCGATCAGAAAGGTGATCGCGCTGAAGATCGTGCCCGCGAGCACCGACTGGCCGCTCGTGAACATGTGATGGCCCCAGACCAAGAAGCCGAGGATCGCGATCGCCACGCTGGAGAGCGCGATGAACTTGTAGCCGAAGATACGCTTGCGCGAAAAAACCGCGATGACTTCGCTGACCACGCCGAAGGCCGGCACGATCATGATGTAGACGGCCGGGTGCGAGTAGAACCAGAAGAAGTGCTGGAACAGCACCGGGTCGCCGCCGAGCGCCGGATCGAAGATACCGATGCCGAAGGCGCGCTCGACGATCAGCATCAGCACCGTGATGCCGAGCACGGGGGTGGCCAGCACCTGGATGATGGCCGTGGAATAGAGCGCCCAGATGAACAGCGGCAGGCGGAACCAGGTCATGCCCGGCGGCCGCAGCTTGTGGATCGTCACGATGAAGTTCAGCCCGGTGAAGATCGAGCTGAAGCCGAGGACGAACACCCCGAACGCGGCGGGAATCACGGCCGTGGTCGTGCTCGTGCTGTAGGGCGTATAGAACGTCCAGCCGGTATCGATGGCGCTCAGGTACATCGAGGTGATGAAGAAGAGCGCTCCGATCACCCAAAGGTGATACGAAAACAGGTTGAGACGCGGGAAGGCCACGTCCTTCGCGCCGAGCTGAATCGGCATGATGATGTTACCGAGCGCGGCGGGGATGCCCGGGATGATCACCAGGAACACCATCACGGCGCCGTGCAGGGTGAACATCTGGTTGTAGGTGTCTGCGCTCATGATCGTGCGCCCCGGAGTCAAGAGCTCCGTGCGAACGAGCAGCGCGAACAAGCCGCCGAGCGCGAACGATGTCAGCACGGACGCCAGGTACATGACGCCGATGCGCTTGTGGTCGAGCGTCAGGATCCAGGACAGGAGTCCCTTGTCGTGGGTGAGGTAATTGTCCTCGGCTTGCGACCGGTGCGGATCGATGACGTCCGCTGTGGTGCTGGTTGAGGCCATCTCGTATCTATCCTTTGCTGAAGCGTGCTCTGCGGCGCTCTACTTGAGCGTCTTGATGTACTCGATGAGTGCAGTGAGCTGATGGTCCTTGAGCTGACCCTTGTAGGTCGGCATGGACGGCGGGTAGCCCTGCACGAGCTTGGTTTGCGGGTCCACGATGGACTCGCGGAGGTAGTTCTCGTCGACCTGCGTGGAAGACCCGTCCGAGAGGGACTCGCTCTTTCCGAACAGGCCCTTCCACGACGGACCGATCAGGCGGCTGCCGTCGACCGAGTGGCATTGCTTGCAGCCCTTCTTGGCGTACAGCTCCGCGCCCAGCTCGGCGGGCGGCTTCTTCTGCTCGAGCAGCTCGGCCTGTTCGAGGTATTTCTCGTACCCACCCGGCTCGTGAACGATCACCTTGGTGAGCATGTCGGAGTGCGAAGTGCCGCAGTACTCCGTGCATTCGATGGGGAATTCGCCGGCGTGGATGGCGTGGAACCAGAGCTCCGTGTAGCGCCCGGGAACCGCGTCGATTTTGACGCGGAATGCCGGTACGAAGAAGCTATGCAGCACGTCCGTGGAGTTGATGAGTAGGCGAACCGGCGTATCCACCGGCACGTGGAGCACGTCGTCGCTCCAGCCGTTGGCGTACGTGAAGCTCCATTTCCACTTCTGCCCCGAGACGTGAACCTGCATGGCGTCTTTCGGCACCGTTCGCAGATCGACGTAGCCTTTGAAGCCCCACACGAAGAGGGCAATCGAGATCACCAGGGGGATGATCGACCAGGTGATCTCCAGCGTGGTGTTGTGATCCGAGGTGAGCTCGACACGCTCGTTAGCCGAGCGAGATTTCGCGCGGTACACCATGCAGAAGTAGACCATCGCGCCCAGGATGCCGATGCACGAGATCACCGAAAGCCAGACCATCACGTCGAAGAGCCAATCGATCTGATCGGCTACCGTCGAGCTCCGGGTGGGCATCCAGAAATACGGCGAATCCGGGCTCTTGGGCAAGGCCGGTTCCGCGGGTGCAGCCAGGATGGGAGCGATGAGTGATGCGATGAAAGAAGTCATGTGCGGTGCTCTGAGCCGGACAGGCTCAGCCTTTTTTTACGGAGCTCGGTGCGCCAGAGCAGGGTCAAAAAGCCGCCGAGAGCCACGATCGCGAAGCCCCCGCCGAGACGCATGATGTTGCGAGCGACCGGCGCATAACGGCCCTCGCTGGAATCGTAGTGAAAGCAGAACAAGAGCAGCCGATCGACCGTCGTGCCGATCTTCCCTTCGGACGCTTCGACGAGCGACAGGCGCAGCGTCTTGGGCAGATACTCGATGCCGTATAGATAGCGAGAGAGGTGCGCCTGGGGCGTGGCCAAAGCGATGGCGGCGGGGTGCACGTACTCTTGGCGCTCTTCGTTGTAGGCGTACTGAAAGCCGACGGCCTTCGCGAGCGCGCGGATGTTCTTGTCGGAGCCGGAGAGGAAATGCCAGCCGGAGGCGGCTTCGGGGCGGCCGTATTGCCGCATGTAGCGCGCCTTGGTTTTGCTGGCCGTCTGCGGCGTCTCTTCGGGATCGATCAAGATGGTGAGGATCCGGTAGTCCTTACCGGCCGTGAGCTCGACCTGCTTGAGTCCGTCGACCACTGCGGTGAGCAGCATGCTGCAGAGCATCGGGCAGTTCGAGTAGTTCAGCGTGATGATGACCGGCAACTTGCCGTCGAAGTAATCTCGCAGCCGGACACGTTTGCCCGTGTCGTCGAGGAACTCGACGTCCAGCGGCAGCTTGCCATCTAGGTTTTCGCGGACGTCCACACCGCTCAGCCGTTTCGGCAGCGGGTCCGTGCGTTCGGCCGGGATGGCTTTCCGTGTGACGGCCGCAATTTCAGGCTGCGCCGCTGCCGTCACGCTCAAAGCGCACAGCAGCCAGCTCAGAAGCAGCGCCTGAATTGGACGTCGGGGGAACATGCAGTCAGGGATTGGGTGCAGGTTTGCCGCCGGGTGCGGTTTGCGGTTCGCCAGGTGCGGGCTTGGGCGCAGGTGCGGGCGCCTTCTTCGGAGCTTTGCTGGTGTCCGGATCGGCCTTGCTGTTGTCGCCGCCTTGTCGCACGGCTTGCGCGGGCGTTACGCCTCCGGATCCGCTCGGTTGACCGGCATGCTGGCGATCGAAGCCCTTCATGCCGAGCTCGTTCGCCGTTGGGCCCGCATCAGCTGCGGCCGCACCGGCATCGCCGCGTGCTGCGCCCACTGCGCTGCTTGCACCGGCGTCGCCCGCGGCGCCTTCGGTCGCCAGGTTCGCGTCCGTGCGCAGATCCTGAACCACGAGGTCCATCGCGCGTTCCACCGGAACCGCGACGAGCTGGCGATCCTTGTCCGCCCAACTCGGTTCGGCGCTGAGCTGCGAGCGCTGCTTGGTGGTCAGCTCGCGGACGGTGCGCATGTTGGCGCTGACACCCTTTTGCGCGCCATGATTCGCCGTTTCATAGCGCACCAGCGCTGTCAGCGCCGCAGCGATACCCAGCACGGAGATCGCGAGCACGGCCACGATCGTGGCCATCGCTCCGGTGTTTACCTTGTCAGCCTGTGTTGCCATGCGAGCTGCCCGTCAGATGTTCTCGAAGGCCAGCGACTGCTCGAGCCGCGGGTCCTTCGTGGGAATGAGATTGACCTTCCTTGCCTGATACGCCGCGCTGGCCACGAACAAGCCAGCGATTCCGACGAAGCAGCTGACGTCTAGCACATGGAACGGAACGCGCTCGGGGCTGAGCTGCGGCATGACAAGCCAGAACATGTCGATCCAGCAGATGGCGAGCAGCCACACCGCGCCAAAGGCAAGCGTCTTCTTGTTGCGCTTGATTTGGCGGGAAATCAGGCCCACGAAGGGAATCACGAAGTGCCCGAACAGAAGCACGGCGGAAACCCATCCCCAGCCGCCTTCCAAGCGCACGCGATACCAGGCGGTCTCTTCCGGAATGTTCGCGTACCAGATCAAGAGAAACTGCGAGAAGCCGATGTAGGCCCAGAACACGATGAAGGCGAACATCATCTTGCCGATGTCGTGGTAGTGCTCCACCGTCACCATCCCGACGAGGCGCTTCTTGCCCTGCACCCACATCAATGCCAGCGCGAGCATGGAGTGGAAGGTCAGCACGCAGGTGGCGAAGTAGTAGAC
>DATHEN010000179.1:0-2893 GCA_035318565.1 Polyangiaceae bacterium | reverse complement strand
GGCCCGGGCGAGCGAAATGGCTGCGCCCTTCGCCGACGAAGCTCCGCACGCCGGGGAGATGGTAGGGGTCGCCCGAGTAGTCCGCGAACACCTCGGAGACCGCCGCAACCGTCCAGGGGTTGAGCTCGACGACCTCGACCTGCTCGACGCCGGCTGCGAGCGCGGAGAGGATGTCCTTTCCGCCGCCACCTCCGATGATGCAGGCGCGCGGTCCCAGCGCGAGCTCGTAGGGCGCGGCCGTGATGTCGTAGAGCAGCGCCTGGGGCATGCGCGCACCTCGCGCGAGCTTGACGATCGCAGTCCCCGCGCTGCCGTCCTGATCGATCCACAGGGACTCGAGCGGCGCGCCGCCTTGCTTGGCACCGACGCCCCAGCCCGAGAAGCCGGTGCCCTGGTTGACGGTGATGCGGGCGGTCGGGGTCCAACGCTCGTACAGTGGGGGCTGCGTCTCGAGATAGAAGCGTGTGTAGCGCAGCTGGTAGGGGACTCCCCACAACGCGCTCGCAGCGAGCAGCGCCGCAAGCACGGCGACCTTCACGCGCCCCTTCGGCTCGATGATCGCAAGGGCCGCGAGCGGGAGGACTCCCAACGCGGCGATCACGGATGGGGTGGGGAGTCCACTGAGCAGGGGCACGGCGAGCACCGCACCGAGCGCGGCGCCGGAGAGGTCGGCCGCGTACATGCGTGCCACCGCCGCGCCGCGGGCGCCGAGCAGCAGCAAGCACACGCCGCTGCCGAGCGCCAGCATCGGCACGAGCAGGAACGCGACCCAGGCGCCAGGCATGCCGCGCAGTGGCGCGCCCAGGTGCACGATGGCGAGGACGGACAGCGGCAAAGACAGAGCGCCGCCCATGAGCGCGAACGACAGCGCCCGCGGCCCCGGCGGCCTGACCGACATCCACGCGCCAGGCGCAGCCAGCCCGAGCATCGCCAGCGAAATCGCGAGGAACGCGAAGTGATAGGAGAGCGTGACGCTGAGCAGCCGGGTGATCAGGATCTCGAACAGCAGGATCGCCATCGAGACCAACGCGACGGCCAGATGCTCGTGAACCCGCGTACGGCCGAGCTCGCTGGGTTCAGGGGGTGCGGACATCCGTGCTCGGCCTCCAAGGTTTCTGTTGGGAGGACGTCCGGGTTGTCCAGAGCGAGGAACGTAGCCAACCGCTGACCCGAGAAGCAAGTCGGCAGCAGGTGGTGGAATCTGGGACGAGGCGTACGCGTGGAGGCCCACGCGGGGGCCAGTTTCACGGTTACCCGCGGCGTGCAGCGTCGATCTTGGCGACGTCGATCTTCTTCATCGACATCATGGCCGTGAAGGCGCGCTTGGCCTCGGCGCCTCCGGCAGCAAGGGCTTCCGTGAGCGTGCGCGGGGTGATCTGCCAGGACAGGCCCCAGCGGTCCTTGCACCACCCGCACTGACTCTCCTTGCCGCCATTGCCGACGATCGCGTTCCAGTAGCGGTCGGTTTCTTCCTGATTGTCTGTGGCGATCTGGAATGAGAACGCCTCGCTCTGCTTGAACTCCGGGCCGCCGTTGAGACCGAGACAGGGAATCCCCAGTACGGTGAACTCCACCGTGAGCTCATCGCCTTCCTTGCCACTGGGAAAGTCACCGGGCGCCTTGTGAACGGCGTTCACTTCACTGTTCGGGAAAGTGGCAGCGTAAAAGCGCGCTGCCTCGTGCGCATCCTTGTCGAACCACAGGCAGATCGTGTTCTTTTTGGCTTTCATATTGGTGTGCTCCTCATGCCGATCAGTGTGAAGCTGCGGCATTCGCGACGTAAGCATCGACATCCGATCCGCCAGTCGCTCCACTGCCATTTGCCGTCGATGCCGATCTCGCGACCTTTGTGGATCGTTGACTCCGGAGCTTGACTCCCGGGCGCGATGAAGGCCCTGATTGGCACGCTCATGCAATCGGCGCGTGGTTTGCGTTCGTCGGAGGCTGGTTCCTCATGGGCATCTCGGCCGCTAGGCCACTCTAGTAGACCCAGCGATCCAACAGCTCCTTGGCCTCGCTTGCCGTTCGCGTGTGCGTGAACTCGGCCCAAAGGTCGCGCAGGTGCGCGTCACACGCTTCCCCGGCAACCAAGGCGTCGCCGACGGCCATGATCCCGAGCAGTCGATACAGCGGATCGTGAGCGCCCTCGGCAACCTTCACGCAGCGATTCATGAACATCGCCGCCGCGGCGGTGTTTGCCAGCCCGCGATGCGCTGCTGCCAGTCCGCGCAGGGCAGAGACTCGCGGGTGCTGTGCGTCGACCTTCTCGTCGTCGACGACCTGCTGAAGGTCGTATAGCGCGATGTCCGAGTCGCCACGTGCAAGCGCGCAGCGACCGCGTTCGAGCATTGCGTACTGGCGTGTGGTTCTGCCGAGGATATGGCGTGGCATCGCCTCGAGCCCTCGTAGTGCCTCTTCGATCGTCGAACTCGCTTCGGCGACCGCCCCGGCGTGGCGCAGACACGTTGCCAGGTACGTCAGGCTGCGCGGACCTTCTTTGGGTTCGTGCTGTTTATGGTGAGCGACGCTTTCGCGCAGGTGTGGCAGTCCGCGTTCCGGTTCGCCTGCGTGCAAAAACGCTCGGCCTAGAGTTCCAAGCGCCTGGCCCAAGACTGGTGCCCGGTCACGGAGGTCGAGCGCTTGCGTCCGCTCCAACGCACGCGCAGCGAGGTCGATTGCGCGACCGTTCGACTCCGCAGGCAGACGCGCGGCTTCGTCGTCGATCGCCCGCGCGGCCGCGACGATCGCAAGCCATGCCGCAACCGGAGGCGCGGGTTCAACACCCGGACCCGTCGCTTGAACTTGAAACGCTTCCGAAAGGTCGCGCCATCCACCGTGCAAAGCGAAGAGTGCGGCGAGGCCGAACGCCTCGGCGGCGGTGCTGCTGGACTCG
>DATHEN010000178.1:0-2127 GCA_035318565.1 Polyangiaceae bacterium | reverse complement strand
TCAGAGCCCAACGACGAATAGCCGGCGTGGTATCCTGCCCGCGTTGTCCGGGAAACCCGCAGCGCAGAGCGTCCGTCCGGTGGCGCCCAATGCGCGTCGCACGCCTTCGTCGCGTCCGCCGCCGCGCGTGCGGGCGCCCGTCAGCGAGCAGGCCGAATCCAAAGCGCTGCTCGATGAAGTCCGGCGTGCCTGCGGAACGCTGGATGCGCTGCTTTCGCACGCTGAGCAACTGGGACCGCTCGGCGTGGCGGACGTGCGCACGCGCCTGTCCGGCATCCGGAAGAAGCTCGACGCCCAGGACCTGTGTGTCGTCCTGCTCGGCGAGGACAAGCCGCGCAAGGCGGCGTTCGTCAACGCCCTGCTCGGTCACATCTTGCTCCCCGGCGAGGCGCGCACGCCGGCAACACTCGTGTCCGTGCGACGCGCCATCGCTCGACACTACGTGGCTCGCAGTCCGAGCCATACGTTCGACTTCGACAAGCTGCATCCCGATCGCAGCCGCGATTTCGCGCGCAAGATCAGCGCAGCTCAGACGGAGCTCGAAGCATCCGTGCGCGTGCGCGAACGCCAAACGGCGGAGGTCGAACGCTACCGGGACGCGGCGGAGCACGCTTTCGGAGAACTCAAGGAACAATTCAGCGCGTTCGAGGCCACGCGCGCCGACGCCGAACGCATGGCTCAGGAGATTGCGCAGCAAGAAACGCAGAGGACCGAGCTCGATCGTGTCGCTTCCGATCAGGAGCGCGCACTACCGCAGGTCTTGCGCAGCGCCCCGCCGACCTGGGCTTTCTGGTTGTGGATCGCCTATGGTGTCGCGCGCCTGCTCTGGTTGAAGGCGTTTCGCGCCTGGCGAGCCACGCTGCACTCCGTCAAGGCGGTGGAGCTCGAGACCTCACGCCTGCAGATCGCGGCCAGCAATGCCGCGCTGGCTTGCCGGGTGGCGGAGGCCGCGCTCGATCCGCTCGCCTCGCCCGCTGAATCGAGCCGAGCGGGGTTCATCACGGCACGCAAGCAACTCGCCGAAATCGAGAGCCGCGTGCAGCGTCTGGAACGCACGATCCAGTCCACACGCACGCAGCTCGGCAACGAGCAGGTCGCGCGCCATCAGCAGTTCGAAGAAGACGTATCGACGTTTTACGCAGGAGACGCCGACGGCGAGCCCGTGACGTCCCTCGAGCTGCGTCATCCGGCGGAGCACCTGCCGGAGGACGTCACGTTGCTGGACATCAGCGGGCTTCTCGCACGCGGCTCGGAAATAGAGGAGCGCAGCTGGGCGGTAGTCTCCGAGCAGGCCGACGCCTGCGTCTTCGTGTCCGAGGTGGATGCCAAACTTCCCGACGTCACCACCTCCCGCCTTCAGCGCGCGCTCGGGTTGGTGCCCCACGTCGTGCTCGTGCTGACGGGTATGGACGAGGTGTACCTGACCGCCCTGCGCGAACAATCGCCGGCTGCATGGCAGCACCTCGAGCGCTTGCGTGGCGTCGCCGTGCTCAGATTTGCGGGTGAGGTCGGCTGCGCAGAAACGAATCTGCCCTCGCTCTGCGTCCCGGCGGAAGCGGCGCTGGATGAAGGGGTGCCCTCCGAGCTCGTGCGACGCTTCGAGCACGAAGTGAAGCGGTTCATTCAAGTGCTGCGCCTCGAGCGGAGCCTGCTGCTCGGTACCCGCACCGCGAATCTGCTGCAGGAGTCACGCAGCTCGATGCTCGAAGCCGAGCAGCGGGTCGAGCGCCTGTACGAGCAACAGATCGCCATCCTGGAAGAACGACGCCGGCCGGATCCCGAGCGCTTCCTTTCCGAACAACTCGGCGCCGCTGAGCCGGCGGTTCGAGCCGCAGCCGCCGAAATCACGCACACGCTCCTGCAACTGCTCAAGACACGCATCAACGGCTTGCGCGCACAAATCGTGGAGCGCGTCCTCGCCTGTCGTGAACCGCGCCAACTCATCCGCGCAGTACCCGACCTGGAGCGGCTGATCCGCACGGGTATGGAGAGCACCAGCGGCGAGCTCGGACGAGAAATCGAGCTTCGCGCCGACGGCGCGGTGCGCAGCATCGAAATCGGCGTATTCGAGGCGTTGCGGTTACGGTACGAGATCGGCTGCCTGGTCACGCGTGCATCGAGTCCATC
>DATHEN010000177.1:0-2818 GCA_035318565.1 Polyangiaceae bacterium | reverse complement strand
CTGCCCGGTTCGGTCTGCTCACCGGCAGTTCGCACGCGCAACCGCACGCCACGCTCTGGGACGAGCAGGGCGCCGTCCTCGCCGCGCTGCCGTCCGACTGCTCCGAGTCCGCCCTCGCCGCGCGTCGCGCCAGCGCGCTGGCCGCGCCGCCGCTGGCGCTCGATCTCGCTGCCTTGCACGCCGCCGGTGCGCAGCTGCTGCAATCGCAGGCCGAAGCCCTGCACGAAGAGCGCCGTGAACAGCTCGCCCGTGCGCTCGCCACCGCTCGCACCCGGCTCGAACGCCGGCTCGCCGCCGTGGAGGGCGATCTCGCGCGCGGCGACGAAGTCTCTGCGCTGCGGCGCAACGGCAGCCTCGTGCTCTCGAACCTGCACGCGCTGCGGCGTGGCACAGCGGTCGCGACCGTGCTCGATACCAGCAGCGATCCCCCCAAGGAGGTCGCGCTCAAGCTCGATCCCCGCTTGGCGCCGACCGAGCAGGCCGAACGCTGGTTTCAGCGCGCTCGCAAGCTGGAGCGGGGCTCCGCGATCGCTGGCGCGCGGGCCGCCGAGACGCGCACCAAGCTGGACGCCGTGCGCGCCCTGGCCGGGCGCGTGGTCGCCGCCGATCCGGTCGCGCTCGAAGCGGTCGCAAGCGAGGCGGCCGCCCGCGGGATCGAGGTCGCCGCGCTGCCCACGGGTGAGCCGACCGCGCGCGCCCGCCCCCAGCCCAAGCGCCTGCCCTACCGCGAGTTCAGCGCCAGCGGCGGTCGCACGATCCGCGTCGGTCGCGGCGCCGCCGACAACGACGAGCTGACGTTGCACCACGCCCGACCGCACGATCTGTGGCTCCACGCCCACGAAGACGCGGGCGCGCACGTCGTCGTGACGCTTGAGCGCGGCGAAGATTGCCCCTCCGAGCTGCTGTGCGACGCCGCCACCTTGGCCGCTCACTTCAGTCAAGCCCGAGGCCAGGCCGGCGTCGAAGTCACCTACGTGGCCCGCCGCTACGTCCGCAAGCCGCGCAAATCCCCCGTCGGCCTCGTCACGGTCGAGCGCGCCAAGGTCTTTCGCCTGCGGCTCGAGCCCGATCGGCTCAAACGCCTGCTCGCCGCCGAACGCGGCAAAGGCGTTTAAAAAAAACGACCGCCGCCGGCACGCGAAGTGACGGCGGCGGTTTTTCAGTGGCCGCAAGACTTGGATGGACTGAAGACCATCAAGAAACGGAACGCACGAGCATCCGGCGCTGAGCGCTAGGTGCTGGCCGTCGAGCGGCCTAGGTAGCCGTTGAGCTACCTGTGAATCCGGCCTTCATGGTGGACCTGCAGCGGCCTCGTTGCAGATCCGGGGCGACGTGGGCCGAACGAACGGCCCACGAAGCCAGGGGGCTCACGCCTTCTTACGGCGGCCGCCCTTCTTCTTTCCACCCTTCTTCTTGCCTGCCTTCTTCTTACCGGCCTTCTTTTTAGCTGCCATGCGGACCCTCCTATGGTCGTATGGATGAGCAATAACCTATTGTAGTGTGATGCCACGTGTCAAGGTTACCAACACATAAATTATACATAACTTAGCCCTATTTGAGCGATCACTGAGCATACCCGACCCCAAGCCACCGGAATTGCTCATCAATTTTGCTCCTCGTGCGCCCCAAAACCAGGCGGATCAAAGGAGCAAACGCGATCAGTCGCGACGCTTCGGCACGTGTGAGCCGCGTGCGAGGCGCGCACGAAGCACGACTTCAACGTTGCGTTTGACAGCCTGCAGCCGCGCCGCCTAACTTCTGCGCGCCGCGCTCGCCGCGCGACGCTTATCCAGCAACACGACTGCGACGAGGGAGCAATGAACGTACCCAAGGCAGTGCTCTTGCCGATCTCTTTCCTCTTGTTGGCCGCAACAGCTTTTGGCTGCGGCTACTCCGAAGAAGAGATGCAGGTCAAAAGAGACCGCATCGACCAACTGACCCGCGCGCTCGACAAGCTCGAGCAGGATCACCGTGGCTTGAAGGACCGCTTCACGGTCGCGGCCGCCGAAAACGCTCAGCTCACTGCGCGCCTGCAGCAGATGGGCATGAGCGTCGAAGACAGCAAGAAGAGCATGGACGAGCTCAACAAGCTGGTCGAAGAGCTGCGCACGAAGGAGCGCCAGGCTCAAGCCCGCCTGCAGACCTTCCGCAACATGCTCGAGAAGTTCAACAAGATGATCGCCTCCGGCAAGCTGCGCGTACGCATCGTACGCGGCCGCATGGTGGTCGAGCTCTCGGAGAACATCCTGTTCGACTCGGGTAAGTCCGAGCTGAAGAAGGAAGGCACCGTGGCGCTGCAGGAAGTCGCCGGCGTGCTCTCTTCGATCCCCGATCGCGAGTTCCAGATCGCGGGCCACACCGACAACGTGCCGATCAAGAGCGCGAAGTTCCCCTCCAACTGGGAGCTCTCGACCGCGCGCGCCGTGACGGTCGCGCGTTCGCTCGGCGCCCAGGGCGTGCCGCAGAACCGCCTGTCGGCCGCCGGCTATGCCGAGTCGCAGCCGGTGGCGTCCAATGACACCCCGGAAGGCCGTGCCCAGAACCGCCGCATCGAGATCGTCTTGATGCCGAACCTCGACGAGCTCCCGGACCTGTCCGCGCTCGAGTCCTCGACCAAGTAGCGTCCCGACAACGGGCCGCAGCTCGATCCTCCAGATCGAGAGCAAAGGCGGGAAGGTGAGAAGCCCGAGCGATCGGGCCTCTGCCGTCTTCCCGCCTTTCTTTTGCCCGTGAGTCGTCCCGGCTTTGCGGGCTCCTCGACCCAGGTTCGCAGCCGCGAAGCGCGATTGACCCCATAGTGCCTTGCGACTAGTATCCG
>DATHEN010000176.1:0-11824 GCA_035318565.1 Polyangiaceae bacterium | reverse complement strand
CAGAAATCGAAGATTTGCGGGCAGCGAGCGCGGAAGCGCCGGCGGCCGCCGCGAGAACAGGATGAAACCCCAATCCCCGAGGCTCGGCAGCGCTGCGTGGTAGGGCAGCGTAAACAGGCCCGCTGCCTCCAGGCTGCGTTTTATCGACGTGAAGGTACGGGGCGTGCTGGAAATCGAAGTGGCTTGCACGACCCCCACGCCACCGTCCGCGAGACGCGATCGCAAGAGACCGTAGAAGTAACTCGTGTAGTGCTTGCCCTCGACGTAGTCGATGGGATCGGGCAAATCGACGAGGATCACGTCGAACGATCCCGGCGTTGCTTCGAGCAGCGCGCTGGGCTCGCCCGTGCGCAAACGAACTCTACTCGATGCCATCGCGTCGTCTGTCTGCGCCTTCAGCCAGCTCAGGCCGAGAGAAAGCTTGGCAAGCGCCGCATCTGGGGCGAAAACGTAGAGCTCGCTCACCTCGGGGTAGCGCAGCATTTCACGCTCGATCAGGCCGTCCCCGCTGCCGAGCAGCAGAACGCGTTTCGCGAGCGGCCGCGCCGACAACGCCGGATGCACCAGGCTTTCCGCGAAACGGTAGTCGTCGATGGACGATGCCTTGAGCATCCGATCCCGGAACAGGTCGAGGTTCTGTTGGCCGCTCGTGACCACGTAACGCCCCGACACTGCACGCCTCGCAAAGACGACTTCACTCGGGTAGTCGAGATGATCGCTCGGCGGCGTGAACTCGAGGCTCACTCCGAGCAGCGCGAGCGCCCCCGCCAGGCTCGCAAAGCTGACGCGCCGCACCCGTCGCGCGCCCGGAAAGCTGGCTCGGTCTAGATAGGCGAACAGCGCGGGTGCCCAGCCCGCGAGCACGGCCAGCACCATTCCGAGCCCGCAGGCTGCGCGCCACATGCCCAAGTTGCTCGCGGCGATGAGCGCGAGGATCGAGAGCGCGCCGGCGGTGAGTAAGCGAAACGGGTTTGCAACCCAGGGGAGATAGTGAAAGCCCGCGAGCACGCCGCCGAGCGCGCGCAGCCCGGCATGAAGCCCGAGGCCGAGCAGCGTTGCGATCAGCACGGGCACGCCGACGCTGGCGATCGCGAATGCCACGTGGTGCGCGAAGCTCCAGAACAACAACGGGGCCGAGGCGGCCACGCACACGCTCAGAGCCAGCAGCGAGCCGGTGAAGCGAGCGCGCGGATCGCCGCTGCGGCCGTGCGATGCCCACGCGCCGAACGCAAACGAACAGGCGGCCAGCGCTTGAACCAGCCAAGCGGGTGGGCCGAACCCGGGGCTCAGGTACGCTTCCGGCTGGCGCACGAAGATTTCGTGCGCCAGCACGAGCCACGCTTCGCCTAGCAGAGTCGCAAAGTAGAAAACCGGGCGAGCGAGCACGGCGTCCGCGAGTCTTTTACTTGCCGCCGTAGAACACGCCGCCCCCGCGCGAGCTGCCGCCCACCGCGCCGTCCGCGCACGAGCCACATGCCCCGAACATGCAGATGACGAGCACGATCACGATCAGAATCAGCAGGATCGCAGCCGAGCTCATACCGCCCTGCGGCGTGCTGCCGGCGTGTCTGCTCTGCCCACCCGGGCCGTTCACGGGTAGTCCGAAGGCTTGCGCCAGGAGCGGCCAGGCGATGGGTGCGGAATAGCTCCAGTGCACCTCGCCTGCGGATTCCTCGCGCGAGAGCACGTCGCGGCCGTTCGTGAAGTCGCTGGCCTGTGTAGTCTCGCCGATTTGACACTTCCAGTACACCTCGCCGAGGACGTACTCCACGCGCGCCGTGTTCTGATTGCGCATCGAGAACACGCGCCGGCCCCACGTCACTTGCTCGGGAGTTCCGCGCAGGTCGAGATCGCTCAGATTCACCGGGGTGACCCAGCTAAAGCCCGACTCCGGATCGTTGACGAGCCAGCGGAAGCCGATCGCCTGTGCCCAGAGTAGGTACTCTTCCCAGGCGTAGTGCTCGCCGTCGAAGTCGGTGCCGCGACGCACGTATGCGATCGCAATGTACTCGTGACCTTCGAACGTACCGCGCGCGCCGATCGGAATATCCGGCTGTTTGAGCGCCTTTTCCTGCTGCGCGACGACCTGCTGCGCGGCGATGTCACTGACGGCGCCGCAGTACGGGCAGCCGATGCGCTCGGCGCGATCGCCGCTGAGCTTTGGGACCTCCCCGCCGCAGTTCGGACAGCGGATATGGTCGAGCTTCACCTTGTGCTGCGTGCGGGGACCTATCTGCGTCACCTGCATCTGCGGTTCGGCAAAGATCCAGCCGAGGAACACGGCGTGGCCCGAGCGCGCGTCGCCGTAGTCGAGCGTGGCAAAGGCGCTGTTCGGCCCGTACAGGTCGGCGTAGTAGCGCACGAAGCCGGGCGGATAGGCTGCTGGAAGCTCGCCTTCGGCGGAGCGGATCGTGCCCGTCTTGAGCTCGGCGACGCGATACTGAGTCTGCCCCAGGCTGACGTCCGCCTCGAGGCGCAGCGAGCCGTAGGGAGGTGCCGGCAGGTTCGGCACGTGGGTCGTGACGTACCAATGGCCCTGAGCGTAGGCGAGCCAGCCCCAGCTCTGCCCGTAGTCGAAGGCGACGTAGTATTCGTCCCAAGGCCCCAAGCCGTGATCGAGCTGCACTCGGCCCAGCACCTCGAAGGGTCGCCCTCCGAGCGTGCCTTGATCGCCTACGGCGATGAGCGACGGCGTGTGCGCAAGATCTGCGACTTTACCGAGGTTGGCGAGCCCGCGATCGGTGCGCAGCACCGTGGCGCGGCAGAACTCGCACACCTTGGCGATGGACGAACCGACACCAAAGGCGATGGGCGCGCCACAACTCGGGCAGGTTCCTTGCGCGACGGCCATTGACGTGGTGCGGGAGCGTCGCGCTCAATCGCTGGCTGGGCGTGCGCTGTCGAAGGCCTCGTCGACCAAGGCACGCAGCTCGTCCCGCTTCGGATCCGGAGTGCGGGGTTTCGGCGCCGCCGGCGCGCGCGCCGACAGCCGTTCGAGCTCACTCAGGCTCGGCAGATCCGCGTCGGCGTTCTCGCGGCGTTTGCCTCCAAACAGGCGCAAGAGCGCAGGCTTTGCTTCGCTGAGCTCGAACATGCCGGCTGCGATGCGCTCCGGTGCCCGGCCGATCTCCTGCGACAAAGTCTCGTTCGATTCCATCAATTCGAAGGCCTGGGCACAGACCTCCCTTTGCGTCACGCCGAGCTCTTTCAGCCCCGCGCGCCGCGAGATGCCCGCGCTCATGGCGAAGAGCGCATAGGGAATCGCGAGCTCGCCGCACGAGAGCGTGGTCAGCTGCGCGACCTGCGGACCGCCGCAGCTCTTCGAATAAACATAGGAGCCTTCCAGAAGCAGCACGCCGAAGCCGAGGGCCATCGCGCTGAGGTCGATGGTGACGGCGAACGGTTCGTCGAGCGCGGCGTCTTCTTCGCGAGTCTCGTACAGAAAGATCTCGGCGAGAGCGCGGGCCAGCCGTGCCGTCAACACGACGGGGTGGCGGAGCTCCGCCGGCTCGAGCCGCAGCACCCAGCCCGCTCCGGTGTCGATGAGCGCGAGTCCGTCTTCGCCGGTGTTCGCCGTGCCGCACGCGCCCGTGCCGCAGGCGGCGCCGCTGCTCTGACACGCGCCCGCCTCGCCCGTGTCGAGCGTGGCGAGGATCGGAATGTCCGCCATGCCCGCGTGCTCGGCCATGCGCGAGACGAGCCGCTTCAAGGAGGCCTCATCCGCCTCGAACACGTCCGGAAAAAACTGGGCGTTGGGCAGCACCAGCGGCCGCGCTCCGAGCTCGGCTCCGAATTGCTCGAGCACACGAGCGTAACGAATGACCAGTTCTCGCACCAGGGGCAGGCCGGGCAATTCCATGAGGCGCTAATGCTACCGCGAAAAGTACTTCGGGTCAGCGGATTCCAAAGCGTGCCCGCGCCCGTGCCCGTAAACCTGCCCCGACCCGCCCCCCCACGGCCTCAGTCCACGTCGCCGGAGCGCGGCAGACGGACGTGCGTGCGGTCGAGCTCCCCGCGGCGGACGCGCTCGAGCTCGGCGAGCCGCGTGATCACGCCCCGCGCCACCATTTCGAGCACACGCTTGACTACCTCGCTGCGCGCTCGCGGGTCGCCGCCGAAATCGAGGTGGCTCTTGGCGGTCTTTCCGCTCGGCAGCTTGCCGAACGCCGTGCAACGCACGCGCAGCACGTCTGCGTGCTCACGGATGCCGAGCTCACTCACCGTGAAGCGATACTCGATCCGCGTGCCGCGCGCGGCGCCCCAATCGGCGCGCCGCGCCTCGCGAGCGAGCATCAGCCGCAGGTGCTTCTCGAACGTCGCAGAGTTCGCCACGTCGGCGGGGAACACCAGCCGGTCGAGCACCACTTTGGGCCGCCCGCGCGCGTTCTTTGCGCTCGCAGCGGGCGCTTCTTCCGCGAACGCGAGGCGCGCGGATGCGACGCTCGCGAGCGAAAAGCCCAGCGCCAAAGTGACGAGGAGCGCGCGTGGAGTGCGCATGGCCGGCGGCACAGTAGACAGCTTGGGCCGATCGGCCAAAAACTTGGCCGTTTGCGCCTGGCTGCCGGCCGGCGTAGCTTGAGTTTCCGCATGAACGTGGAGCTAGCCGCCGACCGGCCCGACGTGGACGTGATCGTCATCGGCGGCGGCGTGAACGGCACGGGCGTGGCGCGCGATTGCGCTCTGCGCGGCATGAGCGTCGAGTTATTCGAGCGCAACGACATCGCTTTCGGCGCGAGCGGCAACTCGAGCGGCATGATCCATGGCGGCCCGCGCTACCTCACCTACGACCCGGGCGTGACGTACACGTCCTGCCTCGACTCAGGGCACATTCAGCGCATCGCGCCGCATCTCTTGTTCCGCATTCCGTTTCTGATGCCGCTGTTCAGCCGCTCGAAGCTGCATTCGAAGGTGGTGCTCACCGGTTACGACGCATTCTTCGATCTGTACGACAAGTACCAGCCGTTGAAGCGTGGCAAACCTCACGTGCGGCTCAGCGCCGACGACCTCAGCGAGCTCGAGCCGGGTCTCGCGGGCGAACCCGCGGGGGGCGTCTCTTTCGACGAGTGGGGCATAGACGGCGCGCGCTTGTGCATCGGCAGTTTGGTCGATGCCATCGAGCACGGCGCGCGCGCGCACACCCATTGCACGGTAACCGAGATTCTGAGGCGCAACGACGGCAGCGCGTACGGGGTCCGCTACCGCGAACGCCTGACGGGTGAGTCCGGAACGCGCACGGCGCGCGTGATCATCAACGCGACCGGCGCCTGGGCACCGCTCACTGCCACGCTCGGCGGCTTGCCCACTCGTGCTGCGCCGGTACGGCCCGGCAAGGGCATTCACGTGTTTTTGGATCGCCGCCTGACCAACTACGCCATCGTTTGCACGGCCATCGATGGCCGGCAGGTGTTCCTGCTGCCCTGGCAGAACATGACCGTGCTCGGCACCACGGATGACGACTACTACGGAGACCTGGATGACGTCGTTGCCACGGGGGACGAAGTGCGTTACCTCGTGCAGGCCGTGGAGCGCGTGTTCCCGGCCATCCGCCAAGCGCGCGCGATCGGTACCTGGGGTGGGGTGCGGCCCACGCTGTATGCGTGGGGACCGAACGAGAATGACCTGTCGCGCGATCACGCGATCGTGGATCACACGAATGACGGCGCTGCCGGGCTGTACTCGATGATCGGCGGCAAGCTCGCCAGCTATCGCATCTTCTCCGAAGCCATGACCGATCAGATCGCGCAGAGGCTTTCGGTCGCGAGCAAGTGCCGAACTCATGATTCGGCGCTGCCGGGTGGCGATGCGGCGGTGGATCCCATGCAGCTCGTGGAGCTCGCCGGTGTCGAAGCCATCACCGCCGTGCGCCTCGAGTACCGTCACGGCAGCCGCAGCCTGCGTGTGATCGAGCGCATGCAGCGAAACCCGCACGAAGCGGCAGTGGTGTGCGCGTGCGAGCCGGTGACGGAAGCAGAGATTCGTTACGTCGTCGAGCACGAGCTGGCGCGCACGGTGGACGACGTCTCCCGGCGTACGCGCCTCGGGCTCGGCGCCTGTGGCGGTATGCGCTGTGCCGCGCGCTGCGGCAGCATCGTCGCGGATGCGGCAGGTCTATCGCCGGAGAGCGGCCGCCGGATGAGCCTCGAGTTCTTGACCGGCGCGGTGCGCCGCCGTCTCTGCGTCCTGGGCCCCGAGCAGGCGCGCCAGGAAGCCTTGGCGATCGCCGCGCAGCGGGCGGAGCTCGGCCTCGAAATCGCCGCAGAATAGCCCACTGCCGCGTCGAGCGCCGATAGGGAACCTGTCTCCAGGAACTCGCGGGTTTTTAGCGCGGTCACGGAGTAGCGCCGTCCGCGCCGAGAACCAATAATCTAGGGCTCATGAAATTCGAGCTCTGGCCTGGGGAACCCTATCCACTCGGCGCTTACTTCGACGGCAGCGGGACGAACTTCGCAGTCTTTTCCGAAGCAGCCGAGAAGGTCGAGCTGTGCCTGTTCGACGAAACCGCAAAGGAGACGCGAATCGAGCTACCCGAGTGGCTGGGCAACGTCTGGCACGGCTACCTGCTCGGCGTGGGGCCTGGCCAGCGCTACGGCTACCGTGTGCACGGGCCATACGATCCTGGAAACGGGCAGCGCTGCAACCCGAACAAGCTCTTGCTGGATCCGTACGCACGCGCCATCGAGAGCGCCGTGCAATGGGACGAGGCGCTGTTTTCCTATCCGCCCGGCGAACCCGACGGGCCGCGGAACGACAAGGACAGCGCGCCGTTCATGCCCAAGTGCGTGGTGGTGAGCCCGTACTTCGACTGGCGCGAGGATCATCGCCCGCGCACCCCGTGGCACAAGACCGTGATTTACGAGGCGCACGTCAAGGGCGCCACGATGCGCCACCCCAGCATCCCCGAAGAGCTGCGCGGCCGTTTTCTCGGACTGTCCCATCACGCCTTCGTTCGTCATTTGAAGGAGCTCGGGATCACTGCGCTCGAGCTCATGCCCGTGCACCAGTTCGTGCACGACGATCACCTCATGAAGCGCGGGCTCAGGAACTACTGGGGCTACAACTCGATCGGTTTTTTCGCTCCGCACAACGAGTACGCGAGCGGCCAGGCGGGCGAACAGGTCCGGGAGTTCAAGCAAATGGTGCGCAGCCTGCATGAAGCGGGCATCGAAGTGATCCTGGACGTCGTCTACAACCACACGGCGGAGGGCAATCACCTCGGACCCACGCTGAGCTTCAGAGGGCTCGACAACGCGGCTTACTACCGGCTCACCGAGGACCGCCGCTACTACATGGACTACACGGGCACGGGCAACAGCATGAACATGCGCGACCCGCACGTGCTGCAGCTCATCATGGACTCGCTGCGCTACTGGGTCGTCGAGATGCACGTGGACGGTTTTCGTTTCGATCTGGCGTCCACGCTCGCTCGCGAGCTGCACGCCGTGGATCGCCTGAGCGCATTTTTCGACCTGATTCAGCAGGATCCCATTCTGCAGCGCGTGAAGCTGATCGCCGAACCGTGGGACGTCGGCGAAGGCGGTTACCAGGTCGGCAACTTCCCCGCGCAGTGGTCGGAATGGAACGGCAAGTACCGGGACACAGCGCGCGACTACTGGCGCGGTGAGGAGCAAGCTCTCGGTGAATTCGCGAACCGCTTCACCGGCAGCTCGGATCTGTACGAGTGGAGCGGCCGGCGTCCATTCGCGAGCATCAACTTCGTGACCGCGCACGACGGCTTCACGCTGCGCGATCTCGTCTCGTACAACGAGAAACACAATCAAGCCAACGGCGAGGAGAACAGGGACGGGGAGTCACACAACCGCTCCTGGAATTGCGGAGCCGAAGGCGATACGGACGATCCGAACGTGCAGAAGCTCCGCGCTCGCCAGCAGCGCAACCTGATCGCCACCATGCTGCTCTCGCAGGGCGTGCCCATGCTGCTCCATGGGGACGAATGCGGTCGAACGCAGCAGGGCAACAACAACGTGTACTGCCAGGACAGCGACATCAGTTATCTCGACTGGGCGAAGTGCGATACCGCGCTCCTTCAGTTCACTCGCAAGATGATCGCGTTTCGGCAGGCGCAGCCGGTGCTCCAGCGCCGGCGCTGGTTTCACGGTAGCTCGATTCGCGGCTCCCAGTTGAGCGACATCGGCTGGTTTCGGCCGGACGGCACCGAGATGAGCGACGAAGACTGGAGCGTGCCGTTTGCGCGCGCCCTGGGCGTCTTCTTGAACGGGGAGGGCATCCCGAGCCGCGGCGAACAAGGCCAGCGCATCGTGGGTGGGAGCTTGTACGTCATCTTCAACGCGCACTTCGAGCCGCTGGAGTTTTGGCTGCCGGAGGCCTTGCGCTCGCACGCCTGGAAGAGCGTCGTGGACACCGCGAGCATCGGCGAAGAGATGCGCGAGATCCTGCGCGATCCGGCCAACGCCATGCAAGTCGAGTCGCGCTCCGTGCACGTGCTGCAGCGAATCGACTCCTGAGCCGGCTTTTCCCCTGGACAGCGGGGTGATGGACCGCTGCACACGCGGCGCTATAGACTACTGAAACATGCCGCGCTGGTTTCAGCACACCTCGGCTCATCGCCTCTGATGCTCCACGTCGCCGTCATCGGAGCAGGCGCAGCCGGCACGGCGGCAGCCTGGACGCTCGCCCGCGCAGGTGCAGAAGTCGTGATTTTCAATGCTCGAAGCGGCGCGACTGCGCTGTACTCGGGCGCGCTCGACGCTGGCGCCTGGGAGCGCGCGGATCCGCGCGAGTCGATCGATCCGGAGCTCGTGGTCTTCGGCGCGGCGCTGAGCGCCTGGTCGGTCGGTGCGGGGCCGTGCCGAGTCGCAACTGCCAGCGGGCTGGTGCGCACGACACGCGGCATGGACTCGGCTCTCTTGAACCTGGAGCTAGTGGCGGGCGGCCGCGTGGGCGTTGCCGACGTGGCGCGCGAAGATTGGGATGGCGTGCTGCTCGCCAAAGCCTGCGGCTCGAGCAGCTGGGCGAAGAAAACCAAGACCGAATTTCAGCCGCTGCCGCTGCGCATCCTGCATAGCACGGTCGAACGTCGCATCCCGGCTCATGATTTTGCTCAGCTCTTCGACGACCCCGCGCGCTCTGCCGAGCTCGCCGCGGCTCTGAACAGCGCCGCTCGCGGTTACCAAGGGCTGCTGCTCGGACCCTGGCTCGGTACGCTGCCGGAAGTGTGCGAGCGCGTGCGGCAAGACGTCGAGCTGGCGATCGGGGAGACCACCTCCGCGCCGGGCGGAGCTGCGGGCGCTCGTTTCGAGCACGCGCGCGATCGCTTGCTGGCGGAGCTCGGCATCGAGCGTCAGAGCGCCGAGGTCTTGCGCTTGGAGCCGCGCTTCAGCGGTTGGACAGTGTACTACCGAGCGCCGGCCCTGGCCGCTGCGGCAGGGCCCGCTGAAACCCGCGAGATGGACGCCGTGGTGCTCTGCATAGGTGGCCTGGCCGGAGGCGGCGTCCGCCTGGCGACAGCGCTCGGTGACGAGAGACGCAGCCGTCCGCTGGGGCTTTCCCTCGATGTTCCCGTCCAGTTTCAGCTCGACGGGAAAATCTATGATGGGTCTTCGTCACTCTATGGTCCGGATTTCAGCTCTGCGGGCGTGCTCGCGCTCGAGCGTCTGGGTATTGCTGCGCAGGGTGTACGCGCGCTGGGCCAGCCCGGGTTGTTCCTCGCCGGGGACGTGATCGCCGATCGGCCGCGCACAGCGCTGGAAGCCGCCGGTTCGGGCATAGCCGCCGGGCGCGCGATTCTGAAACAGGCAGAGCGCATTTCGCAGCTTCCCCGCGCACGCGCTGACTACCCAGCGCGCTGAAGCGGTGTCGCCGATTTGGTTGTGGCCGGAGCCGGCCGGTTGGGGTAGTCCGATGCGAGTTGCCATGGCTTCCCAATCTCTCGATTCGTTTGCGGTCTCGAGTGAGCTCACGGTTGGTACCCAGCGCCTGCGCTACTACAGCCTGGAGAAGTTCGGGAAAGCGTCCAAGCTTCCGCTCGAGCGCCTGCCGTACTCACTCAAAATCCTCCTCGAAAACTTGCTGCGTATGGAGGACGGCAAGGCCGTCAGCAAGAAGGACATCGAGGCGCTCGCTGGCTGGGATCCGAAAGCCGAACCCGACACGGAGATCGCTTTTTATCCGGCGCGCGTGGTGCTGCAGGACTTTACCGGAGTGCCTGCCGTGGTGGATCTCGCGGCCATGCGCGACAAGGTCTCCGAGCTCGGTGGCGACCCGGGACGCATCAATCCCCTGTTCCCGTCGGAGCTGGTCATCGATCACTCCGTGCAAGTCGACGCATACGGTACGGCGCGCGCGTTTCTGATCAACCGCGACAACGACTACGAGCGTAACGGGGAACGCTACGCGCTCCTTCGCTGGGGACAAAAAGCGTTCGATAATTTCCAGGTCGTTCCGCCCCTCACGGGCATCGTTCACCAGGTGAACCTCGAGTACCTCGCGCGCGTCATCTTCGATAAAGACGGCCTGGCCTACCCGGACTCGCTGGTGGGCACGGACAGTCACACCACGATGGTGAACGGTCTCGGCGTGCTCGGCTGGGGCGTGGGCGGCATCGAAGCGGAAGCCGCGATGCTCGGGCAGCCGATCAACCTGCTCATCCCCAAGGTGATCGGCTTCAAGCTCCACGGCGCGCTTCCGGAAGGCGCCACCGCTACCGATCTCGTGCTCACGATCACGAAGATCCTACGAGACAAGGGCGTCGTCGGTAAGTTCGTCGAATTCTTCGGCAAGGGCCTCAGCAGCCTGCCGCTGGCGGACCGCGCCACGATCGGCAACATGAGCCCCGAGTTCGGCGCTACCTGCGCGATCTTCCCGATCGACGAGGAAACGCTGAACTACATGCGGCTGACCGGCAGAAGTGCCGAGCGCGTGGCGCTCACGGAAGCGTACGCCAAAGCGCAGGGCCTGTTCCGCACGGACAAGACTCCCGATCCCGTCTACAGCGATACGCTGGAGCTCGACCTCGCAAGCATAGAGCCGACGATCGCCGGGCCGCGACGCCCGCAGGACAAGGTGCTGCTGAAGGACGTGAAGGCGGCCTGGCACAAAGTGCTGCCGGAGATGCTGGCCGTCAGTAAGAAGAAGCAGCCCCCGCCGCAGCAGGTCGGCCGCTGGAAGAGTGAAGGCGGCAATCCGACGGAGAACGGCCAGTCCCTCGGCGGTGACGGACGTCACCCGACGGTGACGACCCAGCTCGACGGCGAACAGTTCGACATCGGTCATGGCTCGGTGGTGATCGCGGCCATCACGTCCTGCACGAACACCTCGAATCCATACGTGATGCTCGGCGCTGGTCTCTTGGCGCAGAACGCCGTGAGTCGCGGCCTGTCCGTAAAGCCCTGGGTCAAGACCAGCCTCGCTCCGGGGTCGAAGGTCGTGACGCAGTATCTGGACCGCGCCGGCGTCACGCAGAGCCTCGACGCACTGAAATTCAACCTAGTTGGTTACGGCTGCACCACTTGCATCGGCAACAGCGGGCCGCTTCCCGAGCCGATCAGCAAGTCGATTCAAGATCACGATCTCGTGGCCGTCAGCGTGCTGAGCGGTAACCGAAATTTCGAGGGCCGCATCAGCCCCGACGTGCGCGCCAATTACCTGGCGAGCCCGCCGCTCGTGGTCGCCTACGCCCTCGCGGGTCGCATCGACATCGACTGGCAGAGCGAGCCCATCGGCAAAGACAAGGCGGGTCAGGACGTCTTTTTGCGAGACATCTGGCCGAGCACCAAGGACGTGGCCGAAGCAGTGAAGAGCAACGTCAACGCCGAAATGTTTCGCAGCGAGTACGCCGAAGTTTTCA
>DATHEN010000175.1:0-7161 GCA_035318565.1 Polyangiaceae bacterium | reverse complement strand
ATCTTCTCATGGTCTCACAATCCCACGCGAACTAGTACGCTCCTGATGCCCCACAATCTCGAGCTCATTTCCACGCTGGCCGGCGGGCTCTCGGCGGCCTTGATCTTCGGCTTCTTGAGCCAGCGCGTCGGTTTGAGCCCGATCGTGGGATATCTGGTCGGCGGCATCGCGGTCGGGCCGTTCACACCCGGCTTCGTGGCCAATCAGCACCTCGCCGAGCAACTGGCGGAGGTCGGCGTCATCTTGCTGATGTTCGGTGTGGGCCTGCAGTTTCATCTCAAAGAGCTCCTGGCCGTGAGGCGTGTTGCCATCCCGGGAGCGCTAGCCCAGATCGCGGTCGCGACAGGGCTCGGGTATCTGGCGACGCGCGCATTCGGCTGGCGGCCTGAAGCGGGGGTGATCTTCGGGCTGGCGATATCCGTCGCGAGCACCGTCGTGCTCACCCGTGTGCTTTCGGACAACCGCGCCCTGAATACCCCGACCGGCCACATTGCAGTGGGCTGGCTCGTGGTCGAAGACATCTTCACCGTGCTCGTGCTCGTGCTGCTGCCGGTCATCTACGGGGGCGAGGGAACACAGAGCGCAGCACAGATACTGATTGCCGTTGCGATCGCCGTGGTCAAGCTCGTGGCGCTGCTGTTGGTGGCCATGCTCGTGGGACGCCGCGCGCTGCCCGCCTTGCTGGGGTACGTGGCTCGTACGCGCTCGCAAGAGCTCTTCACCCTCACCGTGCTGGTCCTGGCGCTCGGTCTCGCGGTGGGGTCGGCGCAACTCTTCGGTGCCTCCATGGCGCTCGGCGCGTTTCTGGCGGGTATGATCGTCGGCCAGTCGCCGTTCAGCGCGCGGGCCGCCTCCGAGGCGCTGCCGTTGCGGGACGCGTTCGCGGTCTTGTTCTTCGTCTCCGTGGGCATGATGTTCAACCCTGCGGAGCTGTTTGCGGCTCTACCGCTGACGCTGACGACGCTCGCCATCGTGATCATCGGCAAACCCATCGCGGCACTGCTGGTCGTGTTGCTGCTCCGCTATCCGCTGCGCGTGGCGCTGGCCGTGGCCGTGGCGCTGGCCCAAGTCGGCGAATTTTCGTTCATCCTGGCGACCCTCGGTACGGATCTGAAAGTGTTGCCAGCGGAAGCATCGCGCGCGTTGGTGGTGGCTGCCATCGTGTCCATCACCATCAATCCATTGCTCTATCGCGCCGTGAAGCCCGTGGCGCGCTGGCTAACGTCGCGCTTCGCTGCCAAAGCCGTTGCTCCCGCCGAACCTGTCGCACAAGAGTTCGCGGCGTCTCACCCCGCGCGTGCCGTGCTCATCGGCTACGGCCCCATCGGGCGCGTCTTGGCGCGCTTGCTCCGGGACTATGGCATGCAGCCGGTGATCATCGAGCTCAACTACGACACCGTTAGCACGCTGTCCGAAGCGGGAGCGGACGCTCTCTACGGCGACGCGACACGTCCTGACATTCTCGAGAGGGCCGGGGTGCCCTCGGCGGCCAGCGTAATTTTCACCGCTGACGGTGTCGCGAGCCCTGCGGCCATCGCGGAGGTTCGGCAACTCAACCCAACTGCGCTCATCATGGCGCGCGCCAAATATTCGAGCGAGGTCCGCTCGCTCGAGCAAGCCGGCGCCGACTTCGTGTTTTCGAGCGAAGGGGAGATCGCTTTGTCCATGGCCGATCGCTTGCTGACACGACTCGGCGCCACGCGTGACGAAGTGCACCGAGAGCGCGATCGCGTGCGGATCGAGGTGCCGAGCTCGAACGAACCGGCCATGACTTGACTTGGATGCGGATAGCGAGCGTTGACGACCCCCGGAACGCCACCTAAGTACTTGGACGCGCGAGCGGAAGCGCCTTCTCGGAAAGGAACCGGATGAGCACAGTTCGCAATGTTGCCGTTCTCGTGGGCAGCCTGCGCAAGGGATCGTTGAATCGCAGGGTGGCGCTCGCACTCGCACAGCTGGCCCCGCCCACACTGAAGCTCGAAGTCGTCGAGATTGGCGCCCTGCCGCTCTACAACCAGGACGACGAAGAAGACCCGCCTGCGCCCAGCCTCGAGTTCAAGAAACGCATCAAGGCGGCGGATGCGCTGTTGTTCGTGACACCCGAGTACAACCGTTCGGTTCCCGGCGTGCTGAAAAATGCCATTGACATTGGTTCGCGCCCGTCTGGGCAGAGCGTGTGGCAAGGCAAACCCGGCGCGGTGGTCAGCGTTTCACCGAGTGGCATCGGCGCCTTCGGCGCCAACCATCACCTGCGTCAGTCGCTCGTGTTTCTGAATGTCCCTGCGATGCAACAGCCCGAAGCGTACGTGGGCGGTGCTGACAAACTATTCGACGCTCAGGGCGAGCTCATCAACGAAAAGTCTCGCGAATTCTTCGGCAAGTTCATGCAAGCATTCGCGACGTGGGTGGAGCAGCACGCAGCACGCTAGCGCAAACCTTCGAAACCCGGAGACTCACGACGCGCGCAGCCTCGCCGGACGTGTTGCTCTCTCGGCCGAGCTGTGCCTTTTATGGCGCCGGAATTAGCCATGAGATTCTTTCGTCTGCCTGCGTTTGGGCTTCAGGGTTTGCTGCTCGTACCGGCACTCTTGGCTTTTGGCGCCGCGTGCACTCCAGAGGAGCCGCCCAGTCCGTTCAAACGCGTCTTTCGTTCGAGTGTGGAAATCCAAGATCATCGTGGCTTCCTCTGGGTCGCGCATAAGCCCAGCCAGCGTGATCCGGACGGCCGCTACGAGGGCGGCTACGATCTGCAGTTCAAGGCTGGGCTCGGCGTGTGTCGTCTCCGGCACGGAGGCGGCTTGCACCCCGGCAAGATCTTCGGCGGCAAGTGCAACTCAGGCTACGGTGGAAAAGAAATCATCACCGACGAGTACGACATTCTCGTCGCTCGCCACGATGCGTTGTGGCACATGTCGCCCAAGCCCGGCATGGATCTGGACAAGGTGCTCGTCGGGGGGCGCGAGGCGGACGGAAAGCCACTGAAGCTGTGCGTCGCACGCTACGAGACGGGCTGGTGGCTGTTTTCCAATCACCGAGGCTATCACCCCGGCAAATACGTCCTCGGTAAGTGTAACATCGGCTACGCAGGCCGAGAGGTTTCGACTGACAACTTCTTCCTCCTCTCGCTGGGGTCGAAGCTCGCTCCCGCGCCCGAGGCCGCTCCGGCAAAGTCGATTCTGGACGCCGGTGGCGCGAAATCGCCCGACGCCGGGGCAGGAGACGGCGGCGCGCGTGACGCCACGAGTCCCCGAGCCGAGGCTGCTGGCCGCGCCAACGCCGATGCGGGCACGTCAGATGCGGGCCGAGCCGCGGTCGACGCGGGCGTGGCTCCGGCAGCAGCCATCAAGGCACAGGTGTTGCCGCGGCCTGTGAACTGCAGCCAGGGCGAGGTGGCCTGCCACTGTCAAAAAGTGAGTGGCTGCACGCTGGACGGCTACTGCGACTGCTCGCCCTGAGACCCCCTGAAGCGGATTCTTTGCTCCCGAGCGCTGGTGGCTCGGAAGAGAGCGGCCTATATTCATAGGTCTAGAACTGCGTAAGGGGCCGCACGTGAGAACAACGTTCGAATCCGATACTGACGGCGCCGCTGAGCCGGGCGCCGTGCTGCTCGTGGACGACGAACCTCAGGTCCTGCGCGCTCTGGCGCGCAACCTGATCGGCTGTGAATACCGGGTGGAGACGTTCGGCTCGGCCGAGCAGGCGGTGCAGCGCGTCGCCCAGGGCAACGTGGAGGTGATCGTGAGCGATATCTCGATGCCCGGCATGTCCGGTCTCGAGCTCTTGCGCGCGGTGCGCCAGTACGACGTCGATCTTCCCGTGGTGCTCGTCACCGGGCTTCCCGCCGTGGAAAGCGCGGCGAGGGCCGTCGAGTACGGCGCGTTCAAGTACCTCATGAAGCCGGTCGAGCGTGAGGCGCTGCGCAGCACGGTCAGCCGCGCGGCGCGTCTCTATCGCTTGGCCAAGACCAAACGCCAGGCGCTGGCATTGCTCGGCATGTCTGGAGGCACTTCTGATCGCGCCGGTCTGGAAGGCAGCTTCGAGCGAGCTCTCAACGGCCTCTGGATCGCGTTCCAACCCATCGTGCGCGCCTCGAACCGTTCGGTGTTCGGCTACGAAGCCTTCCTGCGCAGTGACGAGCCCACGCTCCCGAACCCCCATCAAGTCCTCGATGCAGCGCAACGGCTCGGTGAGCTGCCGCGTCTAGGCCGCGCAGTGCGTGATCGCACCGCCGCCGTCGCTCGCGAGAGCGACCAGGCGCCTGCGCTGTTCGTGAATCTGCACCCGCAGGACTTGATGGACCCCGATCTGTTCGACAGCAACTCGCCGCTCGGCAGCATCGCCGATCGGGTCGTGCTCGAGCTCACCGAGCGCGCGTCGGTCGGGAGCATCGAGGAAATGCGCTCGAAAATCGCTCTCTTGCGCGAGCGCGGCTTCCGCATTGCAGTGGATGACCTGGGCGCAGGCTACGCCGGTCTGAACAGCTTTGCGCTGCTCGAGCCCGAGATCGTGAAGCTCGACATCACGCTCGTGCGGGACATCGACACGAGCCCCGTCAAACAGAAGCTGATCAACTCCATGACTGCACTGTGTGAAGACATGGGCTTGGCGATCGTCGCCGAGGGCGTGGAGACGCCGTCCGAACGCGACATGCTCGTCGAGCTGGGCTGCGATTTATTGCAGGGCTATCAGTTCGCCAGGCCCGGCCCCGGGTTCCCCGAAATGACCTGGTGAGGGTCGGTCTCCGAACCCCGTGCGCGTGACGGGCACGGATGGATACACGCTCTCAATAAATGGGCTCGACCCACTCGAGTCGGCGCAGGCGGCCGGCGCCGCGCCAGGGCGAAGTGCGCGAAGAAAACGCCAGCGCGTTGCGTTCGAAGCTGAACGCTACGTCGTACGCGATGCCGCCTTCATCGAGCACCTTGACTGCAGCCTGATCGCCGGTTGCCCACTGCAGTCGGTAGCGTCTCTGTGTATCTACGCCCGTGCCGACCGCGCGCATCTGATCGGGGCCGACGGTCAAGGTCAAGGTGTTGAACTGCGCGGCCAAGAGCGCGTGCAGCATGGGTTCGAGCGGCTCGTCCGGACGAAAGTCGACGAGCAACCAGCGGCCTTGCAGGCGCTGATGTGTGTTCTGCAGCGCCGTCTGCGGGGAGTTTGCGTTGTTCGAGCTTGAGCCGCAGCTTGCCAGGAGCGCGCCGAACGACACGGCTATCAGGAACTTTCGCGGACGATTCATGGATTTCCCGAAGCCTATAGCACGCGTGCGTGCTGGCGGGCTCCGCCCCCGTCCGTAAGCGACTACGGCGGCGGGCAGCGCGCGCCAAAGCGCGAAATCCCGCTTCTCTAGCGCTACACTGCCCGACTACATGCGGATCTGGTTTTTGGCTGTGGTGGTTCTGGCCGGCTGCCGTGTATCGGATGGCGCTGGTGCCGCACGAGCGCTCGATGCGGGCGTGATGCGAGCGCCTGCGTCGCCCGCGAGCGCGCCGCCGCTGAAGCGCGAATGGCCGCGTCGTCCGCCGCCGTTAGCCAGCGCTTGGTGCGGCGACGGCATGGCGTCACTCGACGAAGAGACGTGTTACGTCCTCCCGGACGCGCCGACCTCGAAGCTGCTCGTCTACCTGCACGGCATAGTCCCGCCCGAGAAGACCAGCTCTCTCAAGTCGAACCTACAGAAGGTCGTTTCCAGTGCCGCGCGTCGCGGTCGTGTTGCCTTGATCCTTCCGCGCGGTGTGCAGGGACTCGCCCCGCGTTCACAACCACGCTGGTGGGGGTGGCCAACGGGAGAGCCGGCTTACACTCGCGAAGTGGCAGCGCTCACAGCCCGCTTTCACGAAGCGCGCAAGAAACTCGAGAAAGCCAGCGGCGTCGAATTCACGAGCGTGTACCTGGCCGGCTCGTCTTCCGGCGCGTACTTCGCGACGCTGCTGGCGCTGCACGGGGACTTCGCCGCAGACGGCTACGCAGCGCTCTCCGGCGGCGCGCCGCTGAAGGCGGCGCCGGCCCAGAAGCTCACGTCGCGGCCGTTTTACATCGGATATGGCGAGCACGACAGCGTGGGTCCGAATGCGCGCGCGCTCGGCGAGCAGCTGCGTTCAGGAGGCTGGCCCGTGCATCTCGCCGCTCATCCCGTCGGCCACGGCGCGCGCGAAGTGTATTTCGACGAAGCGTTCGCATTTTGGGATATCCGGCGGGGCGCGCCAGACTGATGAGCATCGACGCGCTCGTAGCGCGGGTCAAACGCCTGAGCGTACAAAAAGCAACGCTCGTCGATGGCCTGCCGCCGAACGCGCAGGCTTGGTCCTACGAGCTGAAGTGGGACGGCTATCGCATCCTGGCGACCAAGTCGGGCGCCGACGTGCGCCTGATCAGCCGCCGCCACCAGGATTGGACGGACGCGTTTCCATCGGTGGCCGCCGCGGTCGCCAAGCTCGACGCCGAAGAATGCGTGATCGACGGCGAAGTGTGCGCCCTGGACGAAAACGGATTGCCGTCTTTCCAGCTCTTGCAACAACGCGAGCGCGGTAAGAAAGACATCGTCTTCGTCGCGTTCGACCTGATCTGGCAAGACGGCGAAGACCTGCGCGGCCAGCCGCTCGAGCAGCGCAGGGCGGCAATCGAGCAGCTCATGAGCTCCGCCCGGGGCAGCACGCTGATCTTGTCGCAGCAGCTGGAAGGCGACCCTGCACGGCTTTTGGCGCTCGCCCGCGAGCGCGGGCTCGAAGGTTTGATCGCCAAGCAAAAGGGCTCGAAGTACGTAGGTGAGCGGGCCAGCACCTGGCTCAAGATCAAATGCAAGCGCCGGCAGGAATTCGTGATTGCCGGATACGTGCCGCTGCTCGGACACAAGCGCGCGGTGGGCGGCCTGGTGCTCGCGCTCCACGACGAGCAGGGGTTTTACTTCGCCGGCAAGGTCGGCACCGGCTTCAGCGAGAAGGCACGCTACGATCTCGCGGAGCTCCTCGAACGAGCGAGCGCAGATCAACCTGTAGCGCGCGACATCCCGCGAGCCGCCGGTCAGGTCAGGCACTGCCAGCCCAAGTACGTGTGCGAGGTCGAGTTCACGGAGTGGACCTCGGGCGGCCACGTCCGGCATCCCTCGTTTCAGGGGCTCCGGGCCGACAAACGACCCGACGAGTGCGTGCGGGAAGTACCGCA
>DATHEN010000174.1:0-3567 GCA_035318565.1 Polyangiaceae bacterium | reverse complement strand
ATCACGCGATTTTGCAGACGGCCATCCAGCTCCGCGACGACTCGCCGGGCAAGCCGACGATCTTCGTGACCATGGACGTGAACCTGCGGATTCGCGCCGACGCGCTCGGCCTCAGCACGGAGACTTACGAGAATCAGGCGGTCGACGTGGATCACCTGAACACGGGCATCATCGAGATGTCCGTGAGCGCCGACGAGCTCGACCAGTTCTTCGAGAGCGGCGCGCTGGCGCCGTCGAGCGATCAGAAGTTGTCGGCCAATCTGTGCGTGATGCTGCGCGACGAAGCTTCGAGCACGCGCACCGGCCTCGGGCGCTATCACGTCGACAAGGGGGAAATCCGCGCGCTCCGTGTGCCGCGTGACGGCGTGATGGGCATTCGCCCGCGCAACAAGGAACAGAGCTTCGCGCTCGACCTCCTGCTCGACGACTCGATCCGCCTCGTGACGATCGTTGGTAAGGCCGGTACCGGCAAGACGCTCCTGGCTCTGGCGTCGGGTTTGAAGCGGGTCGCGGAAGACAGCGCCTTCGCGCGGCTTCTGGTGAGCCGGCCCGTCATGCCGATGGGTCGGGACATCGGCTTCTTGCCCGGCGACATCGAAGAGAAGCTCAACCCCTGGATGCAACCGATCTTCGACAACCTGGAGTTTCTGCTGGTTGCGGGCGGCGGCAAGCGCCGCGGCATGAAGAGCTTCGACGAACTGCTCGACGCCGGTCAGTTGCAGGTCGAGCCGCTCACGTACATCCGCGGACGCAGCCTGCCGCACCAGTTCGTGATCGTCGACGAAGCGCAAAATCTGACACCTCACGAGGTGAAGACGGTGATCACGCGCTGCGGTGAGGGCACCAAGATCGTGCTGACGGGGGATCCGTACCAGATCGACAATCCCTACGTGGATAGCGCGACCAACGGGCTCAGTGTGTCCGCGGACCGGTTGCACGGTGAGGCGGTCGTCGGTCACATTCTGCTCAGCAAAGGTGAGCGCAGCGAGCTCGCAAATCTCGCGGCCAACAAGTTGTGAAGATTCGTCTGCAGGCCCTCGATCGCTTTCTGCAGCGCGCCGAGCGCGCGGTAGCGCTCCTCGATCGCTGTCGGCCTCTCAACTTTCGTACCGAGTCCGCGCGCCTGCTCGGCGCCTGGCGCGCGGGTGAGGCGCTCGCCCCCGAGTTTCGCTACGCATCACCCCCGGATCTCTCGGAGCTGCGCGCCCGCTTGCTGCTCGTTGCACGTAGCTTGCCAAAGCTGGGGTTCGGAGCGCTCTATGCAGAGCGCGCCCTCGAGCTCGAAAGCGAAGCCCGCACGGTCGAGGCCATCGGGCGCCCGGAGTTTCGTGGCAGAGCCCTGATCCGGTTTCACTTGAGCGACGCGGAGGAGCGAACCGCGCTGGCTCGTGCCGAGCGTCTGTGCGCACGCGGCCTGGGTGTCGCTGCTGCGCGTGCGGCACCCGTGCACAGGAGTGACGACGAAGACGATCCCGGAAGTCTGATCTGCTGCCTGCAGCGCGCGGTCGGAAGCTTGCGTTTACCCGTCCGCATCGAGCTGGTTCCAGATCTCGTCAGCGCGGCGGCGGCCACGAACGACGGCCGGCTCTGGGTGCGCGCCGGCGTGCTGCACACGGACACGGAGGTAAAGCGGATCGTGCTTCACGAGCTCGAGGGTCACGTGCTGCCGCGCCTGCGCGCCCTCCGCGAGTCGCTCGGCTTGTTTGCGGTCGGTACGGCGCGTGGATCGGACGACGAAGAGGGGCGAGCGCTCGTGCTCGAAGAGCGGGCGGGGCTCTTCAGCGCCGAGCGAGGCTTCGAGCTCGGCTTGCGACACCGCGCAGCTGCCAGTGTGCGCGCCGGCGCAGATTTCGTCGAGACGGCACGCTTGCTCGTCGATCAGGGGGCTTCGCTCGAGGAAGCCGTGCCGATCACGGCGCGCGTTTTCCGGGGCGGGGGGCTGGCGCGCGAAGTCGTGTACCTGACCGCGTACGAGCGCGTGCTCGCTGCGTTCGACGAGCGGCCCGAGCTGGAGCGCTGGCTCGAACGCGGGCGTATCAGTGTAGAGGCCGCGCGGCATCTCGAGCGACTCGGTAGCGCGCCCGAGCTCCTGGAGATCGAGGTACTAGTGCCTCGAGTCCAGCGAAGCGATGGGAATTTCGAGGCCCTCGACGGGGCAAGGGCCCCGAAATTCCCTCGCCAGGGATTCGCTTGACTCGAGCACGGACTGTCATGACGTACCTCGATTCGAATGAATCGAGGTACTAGTCCTCGGCGAGAAACTCCGCGATCAAGCGGTGGGCGAGTGAGAAGGGGGGCGGCGTGAAGAAACCGCGCGGGTTCTGGAGCTCGTCCCGGGTGAACCAGCGCGCGTCGCTGATCTCTTCCGTATCGATGCAGAGCGTGTGAGTCAGGGCCTGCGCACGGAAACCGAGCATCAAAGACTGAGGGAACGGCCAGGGCTGTGAGCCTCTGTACTTTCCGCATTGCACCGTCAAACCCACTTCCTCGAACACCTCGCGTTCCACGGCCTGCTCGAGGCTTTCGCCTGGTTCGACGAAGCCGGCCAGCGTGGAATACATGCCTTGCGGGAAGTTGGGCTGATGCGCCAGCACGCAGCGTGCGCCATCACTGATCAGAACCAGCACGGCGGGGTCGGTGCGCGGAAAGTGCTTGTGCCGGCAGCCGCTGCACTCACGCAGGTGTCCGCCCTCTTTCGGCTCGGTCGCTTGCCCGCAGCGCCCGCAGTAGCGCTGCTGCCTGTGCCAATGCAACATGGCCCGCGCGTACGCGAGTACTGCCACGTCCGTTTCAGCGAGCAGGTGAGCCGTCATGCGCAGATCGGCGAACGTGCCGAGTCCGCGGAGCGTTTCGAAAGCATGCGGATCCGCCACGCTCGACAGATCGACGGCGAAGCAAGGCGTGTCGCCGCGCATACCGAGCCAGGCGATCTCATCGGCCGCGTCCAAGAGCGGGCTCTCGTTCGCCAGCTCCGGGACGAGGACCTCGGGGTCGAGGCACACGAAGTTCTGATCGCGCCAGACCGGAAAGAGCAGGCTGTGGGGATCGGCCAACATGCGGTTCAAGCTATCGCGGTCCTTGCGGTGTTTTGCCGCGCGATCGAGCGACACCGGCGGCTTGCCTTCGGTCATGGCCCCAGCATCAGCACAGGCTTTATCTCAGCGCAATCTCCGGCCCCGTCTCGGGCGGGGGGCGCGAGCATGGTATGAGCGTCGCTGTGGGTCGCTGGGTGAGACCGCTCCGGAACACAGCCGCCATGGCGCTCGTGGTCCTGCACGTGAGCGCCGCGCTCCTGGCCGGAGCACTGCCCATCATCCGCGATCGTTTGTGGCCGCTGGTCGCCTGGTACGCCGACGGTTTGTGCATGGTCAACACCTGGGGCATGTTCGCGCGACCTCCATCCAAAGACGACGTTCGGGTGGTCGGTGTGCGAGCGGACGGCTCTCCTTTGCTGCTGGCGAGCTCGGCTTCGCGCGGGCCAGGTTGGCGCGGGCTCGTGCTCGACGTGCGCTTGCGCAAGATTCAAGGCAAGCTCGCCAAGGAGGAGGTACGCCGCGAATTCGCTGA
>DATHEN010000173.1:0-8380 GCA_035318565.1 Polyangiaceae bacterium | reverse complement strand
AGGAGCCGTGTGCCTCGCCTCATTCGCTGAGTAACCTCAGCGCCGGTGAGCACACCATCACCGTCACCGGGCGAGATTCTGCCAATCGCAGCGTGACCGTCTCGAGCGGGTTCACCGTCAACCCCAGCCTCGATCCTGGGCCGATCACCCAGCTCAGCGGTTGTTGGGAGCACAGCTGTGTCGTTCTTGCCAACGGCAAGGTGCGCTGTTGGGGCAACTATTACCGCGCGCGCCTAGGCTACGTGCTCGGGTTTCAAAACCAAGACATCTATCTCGGCGACGACGAATTGCCTTTGACCCTCGGTGACGTCGACGTCGGCGCTCCGGTAACGCAAGTGGCCGCGGGCGCTGAGCACACCTGCGCGCTGCTCGGCACGGGTAAGGTGCGCTGCTGGGGCTACGGCTACTACGGAGTACTCGGATACGGAAACACGGACGACATTGGGGACGACGAAGCGCCGGCGAGTGCAGGAGACGTGAATGTTGGCGGAAGCGTGGCGCAACTCGTGGCGGGAGGCGCGCATACGTGCGCACGGCTGACGAACGGTAGCGTACGCTGCTGGGGTTCCAACTCGGTGGGCCAGCTCGGGCGGCCCGCCGGGAGCCCCTACGTTGGCGATGACGAGTCGCCGGCGAGTGTTCCCCCGGTGAACCTTCCAGCAGCTGCCTTGCAGATCGCGGCCGGTATCTCGCACACGTGCGCGCTGCTTTCTACGGGGAACGTGCGCTGCTGGGGCGTGAACTGGCAGGCGCAACTCGGCTACCCGGACGTGTACGCGCAGTCCAACCCCAGTCCTGGAGGTGGCGAAGTCTACGATCCATCCGCCGTGGGCGACGTGAACATCGGCGGTCCCGTCGTTCAGATCAGCGCCGGCCAGGGACACACCTGTGCACTCCTCACGACCGGCAAGGTGCGCTGCTGGGGCGACAACTTTTTTGGAAAACTGGGGTACGGCCACACCGCCATGATCGGCGACGACGAACAGCCAGCAGCTGCGGGAGACGTCAACGTGGGCGGCACGGTCTGGCGGATCTTCGCTGGGCCTCAGCACACCTGCGCCGTGCTCTCCACCGGCAACCTGAGGTGCTGGGGCTACAATGCGTTCGGCCAGCTCGGCTACGGGCGCGGCATTGCGGATATCGGGGACAACGAGACGCCTGCAGGCGCCGGCGACGTAGATGTTGGCGGGCCCGTCGCTCAGGTGAGCATGGGGTATGACCGCACCTGCGCGTTGTTGACGTCGGGCAGCGTGCGCTGCTGGGGATCG
Organism: Polyangiaceae bacterium; assembly: GCA_035318565.1. Taxonomy (GTDB): domain Bacteria; phylum Myxococcota_A; class Polyangia; order Polyangiales; family Polyangiaceae; genus DATDJP01. The sequence goes on along the minus strand of DATHEN010000173.1, from coordinate 7,112 downwards.
GGTCGCGCCCTGGGCTACGGTGCCCTGGTCACCATCGGCGACGACGAACCACCGTCACGCGCCGGAGACATCTACATCAAGTAGCCTGGCGGGTCGCTACAGTGCTGGCATCTGCGCGACATAGAACGTGCACGTGCCAGCCTCGGGCGGGCAGATCGTATACGTGAACTGGGTTCCGTTTGGATTGATGGTCCCGGCAGACACCACTGGGCCGGATTTGAACGTGACTGCAGTTGCCGAGTCAGCCGCACTCGAGAATGCCAGCGTGTCACCGGGCGGGGAGTTCGGGTCGGTAGTAACGGGTTGGCTCGCCAAGAAAAAGCGACCATCCGGCGTGACCGCCGTCGCGGCAAGATCGGCCGGCTCCCACGGGACACTGAGCAACTTGTTGCCGCCCGGCACGGCCACCAGGTCAAACGCGGGAATCTGAGTACCCGCACCGCTGGCGACCCACAAGCTGGAGCTATCCGGATACCAGTCGAAGATAGCTGCGAACTCGCCGATGACGAGAGCGATGCTCCAATCTGCGGTAGCTAGAACGCGCACGCCACCGGCGTTGTGGTCGTGGATGGCCAAATACTGGGCGTCCGGCGAAAATTTCACCCGAGTCGAGCTGTTGCGAACGAGCGGGCCCTCTTGGTGAACCAAAGCGCCGTCCGATAGCCGAAAGACACGCAGGAATCCGCCTTGTTGATAGGCAAATCGCTGCATCGTTGCGAGTAGACCGCTGGTCGAAAAGTCCAGCGCTCGCACGCGCGTATTCGCGTCCGTGGGGATGGTGCGCAAAAGTGCGCCGTCTGCGATACGCCAGAGCTCGATGCGCACCCGGCCGCTTTCGAAAATCGACAGCGCGACGAGCTCCTTGTCCGGCGAGAACACGCGTGCGTCATAAGCCTGCGAGCTGGCCGGCAACGTCAACTGGCTCAGCACGGCGCCGTCCGTGGAGCCACGCAGCTCGAAGCCAGTGCTCGTGGTGACCAGGAGAGCCGTGCCGTCAGCGGAGAAAATACCGCTACTGGCGCCGCTCACCTGCCACATGACGGTTGGCCCAGCCGTGCATGCGAAGACCGTGACCAGCGCGGCGAGGGTTGCCGCCAAGAGTCCGCCCCACGCCCCGATTGCCCCGCGCGGCGATCGCTGCTGAATCATGATTCCCTCGGTTCGAGTGAAGGGTGATGTGCGCTAGCGTCCGCGTTCGCATCTGGACTGTGAATGCACAGCGGAATCGCGATCTACAATCGACAACCGGATGCAGAATGTCCCGCTCCTCGTATAAGCGCTGCAGAGCTCGAGGCAAGCCCGCGGGGGAGCTGTTCACGTTCGAACACTGGGCGTACAGCGCCGGAATGCTGCTTCGAACAACTACCTCGATTCACACCGTTCTCGCCTCGCACCGCGCAAGGGTCATCAGGGCGGGTTGAACGTGATCGCGGCGTAGTTGTCCGCCGTGGTCGAGGTAGCTGACGTTCCGTCGGGCGTGCGGCGTCCGCTAGTTGCGCGAGAGCGACGGCGCGCTGCTAGCACGAGCTTATTGACCCACACCGCTCTAGCTGTGACGTGCGGAAAGGTATTCAGTACGGACGCGCACGCGAAGCCAGTGAAATAGCTGCAGATTTTAGTATTTACCTAGACACTATCAAGTGGCACATATAGCATTGCCAGCGGTCAATAGTGGCCGTCGTGCGACGTCGCTGCTTTTGGCTCACCTCCATGGCACCCCCTCGCTCGGATCACGATGAGGGGGGTTCCCGCGCCCGTCGCAAGGAGAGAAGAAGATGAGTCAGCAGTCGTTCGGCAATGTAGAAGGCGCAGCGGTGACTTCCTTCCCGCGGCGCGCGGCGTGGCCTCCATTCGTGTCGCTCGGAGCGGTGGCGCTCTCGCTGCTCGGCGTGGCGTGCGGTAGCAGCGACCGTCTGGGTGACGACCCCGGTGAAACGCAAGCCGATCTCGGCGCCCGCCGGTGCTCAGTCTCGCCGAACAGCGGCTACTCCGGGGACGAGCTCTGCATCGAACCTCCTCCCGAGGGTAAGGGCTTTCAGATGCGCTACGGCCCCCAGAACTACGACGACCGGGCCGAAGTCGCGAAGTACCTGATCGCTCCGGGGGAAGAGACCACGGACTGCCTCTACATGAAGACCCCAAACGACACGGGCGTGTTCATGAATCAGTATCACGCACGCCTGCGCCCCGGCTCGCACCATATGATCACTTACACCATGGAGGCGGAGCGCCCCGACAGCACTGCTCCCGAGGATTGTGGCTTCGGTTTGTGGCGCTTCCTGGTTGGCTCGCAGGAGCAGACGATCGACATCAAGAACGCCGATCAAGCGCCGGAGCTCGAGCACGCCGCCATGTACATCGCGCCCAAGCTCCAAGCCGCCGTGCAGGTACACTTCGTGAACACCAGCAAGACGGAGACGAAGCTCAAAGAAGCCTGGGTGAACGCCGTGTACACGGACGAGTCGAACGTGCAGGTGCGAATGGAGCCGATATTCTGGCTCGGTGGACTCGACACCGTGACCCAGGCGCGCAGCTCGAACGTGGTGAAGGGACGCTGCGCCGTGGGTGACTCGATTCTGGGCGCCGGCAACAAGGGCGTTGCTCCGCCGCCTGATTTGCGCTTGCTACAGCTCACGGGTCACTACCACTCGCACACCACCAAGTTCGAGGCCTGGCACGTGGATGCAGAGACCGGCGAACGCAAGCGCATCTACGCCTCGGCGGGCTACCAGGAGCCGGGCTTTACGTACTTCAACACGGTCACCAAAAATCCCAGCCCCGAGGGCAACCCTTTCGGCGGCGATTACAGCGGCCAGCTCTACATGACCAAGGGCGACGCCATCGAGTGGGAATGCACCGTCGTGAACAACGACGACTGGGATCTGCCGTTCGGCAACTTGGTGTACAAAGCCGAGATGTGCAACATGTTCGGCACCTACGCGCCCAGCATCGGCAGCGCGTGGAACTGCTTCAATCCTTGAGGCAGCTAAGCACTGAGTCACGATCGCGAGCACTCGAGCAGGTCGCTGGTATGCGCGGCTGCTCGATCAGGAGCGCGCTTTCTCGTAAACGGGCGTAGCCGTTCCAGCGCCCGGCGCTCGCACGCGACGCAGAAGCATGAGCAAGGAAAGCGCAAACCACGGCTGCCAAGCCGTGTTCGAGTGCGAGACATTGCAGCCACTGGCTGGGCTCCCGTATTCGAACGCTCCGAGATCCACTTTCGCGCCGAAGACGCGGGCGCGATTGTCGAAATCCAAAGCTGCAACCGGGCTGCCGCTGCCGGCGTCAATCGCGGGGCTGCCTGCTCTCAAGTGGAAGTCGAACAGAGCGCTGTTCACGAACAGGGGATCTCTGTCGATGTAGCTTTGGCCGGGATTCTCGTGCGTCCACGACTGATGCGTGTACGGGAACGTGAGATTCGACACGATGGTGACCGGCGCCGTGGAGGGTACGTCGATTCCCGCTGACGGATGTTCGGCCAGGATGTTGTTGCGAATGACCAGCCCTGGCACGTTGTTCGCGGCGATCTGGATACCGATGCCCCATGTCGCTGAACTGGCATTGCGCACGATGGTGTTGTTATAGATTGCAAGGTTCTCGAGCGGCAGATTGCCGGAGTAGTCCGGTACCGTGATGCCGAGGCCTCCGGGGTACGGCCAGTCGGGCGAAACCGGCGAATACTTCACTCCGTTTTCGTAAATCAGGTTGTCGTGAACGCGTACATTGCGCACCGTGCCGCCTGCTTCCGAGGCGATGCCGATGCCGGCGTGATTGTGAAAAACACGATTCGCGTAGATCTCGATATTCTCGGTGAGCTTGTCCCAGGCATCCACGTAGAGCGCGACGCGTACGAGGTCGTGCAACTGGTTGTGATGCACCGTGCCGTTCTTGGCGCCCGCTTTGATGTCGATGCCTTCGCCTCCGCTCTTGCCGCGATGGCTGTGGTGCACTTCGTTGTAGGCGACTTCGAAACCATTGCTGTCCGCCACGACCACGCATTCTTGCGCGCCGGACTCGCCCTCACTGCAGGTGGAAACGTCGTTGCGAAGCATCGCGACGTCTGTCGAGTAGAGCGCGTAGATTCCCGATCCCCACGAGTCCACGCTCACGTTGTTTTCGACCACGATATGCTGCGAGTTGATGACGAAAATGCCGATCCCGCCCGAGCCCTCGACTCGCAGTCCGCGCACGCGAACGTACGTGGCGCCAGATAGGGTCAGCACCCCTTGCAGCGCCTGAATCCTCCGAGACGGATCGCGCAGAGTCACCGCTCCCTCGCCGCGAATGACGATCGGTGCGGCGGCGGTGCCTTTGGCCGAGACCGTGATCGGCGTCGTCACTGGATACGCGCCGGCGTGAATGACGACCTGGTCGCCCGGTTTAGCGGCGGCTACAGCCGGCGGAATAGTCGCGAAGGGGCGGGCGGCCGTTCCGTCACCGCCCGCAGCAGCAGCGCCATTGACGTGTATTTCTGCAGCCGCAGCCAGCGACGGCAGCACGACGAACGCGCCAGTCAAGAGGGCCCGGCGGAAGAGCTGTAGAGAGCGCATGGCGCTCAATAGCGCGAAATTGGAGAACAGCTCGGACTCTGGCCGCGTGGTAGTTTGGTGGCTCGCATCGGGGGCTGCACTACGCAGACACGGACGGCGTCACGTTTCCTGTTGAACGGGCACCGGCGCTGGCGAGCCGCGCGTTGAACCATCGAGCAAGCACGCAACGTTCATGTCGCCGAGTACGTTGATCATCGTACGACAGCGATCCAAAAACCAGTCTACCGTGAGCAGAAGCGCGATGTACTCGGTCGGCAGATGCACCGCCGAGAAAACCAGCGTCATCGTAACGAGCCCTGCTTCGGGAATGCCGGCGGCGCCGACGGAAGCGATGACCGACGTGATGACGATCATGAGTTGCTGCGCGATCGTGAGCTCGACACCGACCATCTGCGCGATGAACAGCGCTGCCATCGCCTCGTAGAGCGCCGTGCCGTCGTTGTTGAAGTTCGATCCCACGAGTGCGCCCAGGCTCGCGGATTGTTCCCGGAGGCCGATGCGTGTTCGCAGTCGCTCGTAGGTGACGGGCATCGTGACCGTCGAGCTGGCAGTCGAAAACGCCATGACGAGCGCATCGCGTGTTCCGCGGAGGAGCTGCCCCGGCCGTACCCAGGAGCCGAAGCGAATGCGCGTCAGGTAATAGACACTTTGAATCACGAGCGCCAGGAGCACACTGCCCACGAACAGGCCGAGCGCTGCGAACGGAGCAAAGCCGCTGCTACCGATGATACTCGCGACTTTACCGAAGACAGCCAGCGGAACGAGAGCAATGACCCACGACAGCACCACCAGAATGCACGTGAAACCGAGCCCCACCAGTTCCTCTGCAGTCTTGCGCTGAGAGCCTGAAAGGCTCCGCGCAGCGACTCCGAATGCAACGGCGATCATCACGACCCCAATCACCTTGTTCTCGACGAAGGGCCTGACCAAGCTGTCCGGAACGTTGTCGAGCAGCTGCGACAGCACGTTGCCTTCGACCGGGGCATTCGTGGCCCGTGGCGGGGGCAGGCGAGTTCCGGCTCCGGGCTTCAAAACGTTGGCCACTCCGAGCCCGACCACGATCGCGACCACCGTGTTGAGCAAGAGCAGGCGAGCCATGCGGAGTGCAAGCCGCCCATGCACCTCTGCGGTCATGATCGCCTGAACGACGGCCAGCAGGATGAGCACGGGAGCGAGCCCGCCCAGAATCCGCAGAATCAGCAGCGCCGGCAATTCCAAGCGCTTGGCGCTTGGGCCGAGCACCACACCCACACCAATCCCGAGCACGAGACCGATGAGGATGCGCGAGTAGAGCGGCATGCGGGTCCACCACGCGAGTGGCCCGCGGCGCGTTTCACCGGCGCTTTCCTGAGGGGCGGGCTTATCCGTGCTGGACGCTGGCGTGCTGGGCTCGTGACGCATAGGACATACTGCTTACTCCCAACACATCTCCCCAGGTCCTGCAATCGTCGGGGGTTCTATCGGAGCTGTCTCAGGGCGTCGCGCTCGTTTCTGTTTTGCCTTCGCTGTTTTCATGGCCTCGGCGATTGCCTTGGCGCCCTTGACGTAGGCAGCCGAACCCCTGGGGTGAACCGCGCGTTGAAGCAAGCACGGCCCGAGCGACGCCCGCTGGAGACTGACCAGCACGATCCGGATAGGGTGGGAATGCGGGCGCGACTCGGGCGTATGATCCTGAAGCATGAATCCACGGCACCGGACCCTCGGGTCGTTGCTACTCGTCATGGCATCACCGGGATGCAGCGACTCGGACGACAATCACGGAAGCGCATTCGAAATCGTGGCCTGTGAAGCGGGTCAGTTTCGCCTCGTTGGTACGGTCGATGGCCAGGCGGTCAACATCAGCGAGGTGGCCTCCGGCGGATTCGCGCAAGGCAATACTGCCGTGTTCGATCAGAACCGCGCCTTCGGCGGCGTCGACCCGAACCCCGAGAACACCAAGGTTCACCTCGAATGGAGCGGCGGGCTCGCGGACGGCAACAGCACCGGCGTCAGTGGAACCGTGATGTTGCCGGCGGGGCAGCCGCGGTCCGGCGAAACACTCTGCCCGAGTGGTGACTCCCGCGTTGGCTTCAGCGAGGACGGCCGCTTCGGTTTTGCCCTGACCAGCCTTACGGGTGGAACGGATTGCTCGGAGTCCGTGCCAGGCACCCTTCAGGCTGCTGGAGCTCCAGAGCACGCTGATATAGAAGGGGTGCTTGCGATCGTTGCCCTCGAGGAGTGTTCGGCGCGGAGCTGGGCGCACGCTCGTGGCTATCTGTCCTGCTCTGGATTGCTCCGTGCTCGGCGCAGAGTCTCAGCGAAGTCGAAAGTTATACCCTGCCGAACGGTCTCGACGTCCGACTGCAGCGGGATCGATCGAAGGCAACAGTCGCGGTGGCGCTCAGCTTCGACGTCGGCACGCGCGACGATCCGCCGCGGCGCGCGGGTCTCGCGCATTTGATGGAGCAGTTGTTTTTCAGAGGTGCGCGCAGCGCGCGGGCGCATCACTTCTGGCGCACCCTCGAGACTGCGGGAGCGCTCGACCTGACGGGAATCGAATAGAGAACGGCGCTCGCTGCGATC
>DATHEN010000172.1:0-3660 GCA_035318565.1 Polyangiaceae bacterium | reverse complement strand
CGTCTGCACCGGCATCTTGCGCAGCGCGACCTTGCCGATCGCGGTCGAGCCAGCCTGCGAGGACTCGGGCTGGGCCGCGAGCGCCGCGCCCTGAATGGCGGCTCCGAGCGCGACGACTTCGTCCGGGTGTACGCTCTTGTTGGGATCGCGCCGGAAAAAATCGGCCACGGCTTTCTGGATGGCAGGCATACGCGTCATGCCGCCGACGAGGATCACGTCCTCGATCTCGTCGATGCCCAGCTTGGCGTCGTCGATTGCCTGGCGGCAGATGTCCACCGTGCGCTCGACGAGATCCTGGGTGAGCGCCTCGAGCGTCTCGCGCGGCAAGGAGCGCTGCAGGTGCAGGGCTTCGTTCCTGCCGGTCGAGATCACGAACGGCAGGTTGATCTCCGTCTCTCGCACGCTCGAGAGCTCGCACTTGGCCTTCTCCGCCGCGTCCCGCAGCCGCTGCAGCGCCATGCGATCCTGACGCAAGTCGAGATCGTGTTCTTCATGGAAGCCGCTCACCAGCCAATCGATGATGCGCGCGTCGAAGTCCTCTCCGCCGAGGAACGTATCGCCCGTGGTGCTCACGACCTTGAACACACCGTGCGCGCCGATCTCGAGGATGCTGATGTCGAACGTGCCGCCGCCGAGGTCGTACACGGCCACCGTGCGATCGAGCTTCTTTCCGAAGCCGTAGGCCAGCGCCGCCGCCGTAGGTTCGTTGATGATGCGGATCACGTCGAGCCCGGCGATCGCGCCGGCGTCCTTGGTGGCCTGGCGCTGATTGTCGTTGAAGTAGGCCGGCACCGTGATCACGGCTTTTTTGACCGGCTCACCGAGATAGTCCTCGGCGATGATCTTCATCTCCTGCAGCACCATCGAGCTTACCTCGGGCACCGAGAAGGTCTTGTCGCGCAGCTTGATGCGCACGTCCGCATGCGGACCTTCGATGATGGTGTAACTCGAGGTCATGATCGCGTTTTTGACCTGAGGCGAGTTCCACTTGCGGCCGATCAGACGCTTGGCGGCATAGACGGTGTTTTCCGCGTTGGTGATGGCCTGCCGCTTGGCGATGTGTCCGACCAGGCGTTTGCCGGCTTCGGTCACGGCCACGATGCTGGGAGTGGTCTTGTAGCCGCCGCGGTTCGGGATCACCGTGGGGTTGTCCCCCTCCATGATTGCCACGCACGAGTTGGTGGTCCCGAGGTCGATGCCGATGACGCGCTCCATGTCTCCCTTTCTACGCTCTGCGTCAGAGCCGTCAGGCTCCTCCGCCCATTCCCGCGAAACTACACTGGTCAGACGTCCCCGCGCCTGGCCCGCTTAAGCCATTCCCGGATGCTAGCATCCCCGGGGGCCAGGGCGGCAGCGCGCTCGAATTCACTGCCGGCGCTCTGTTTCATGCCGGCGGCGAGGTACACGCGCCCCAGGGTGAGGCGATAGCGGGCATCGTTCGGCGCAATACCGACCGCCTTCTTCGCGTGATCGCCCGCCAGGCGTAGATCACCGTTGGCTTCGACCAGGCAGTGAGCGACCCGTTCATGCAAACGTGGCACCGATTTGCCGGCCGCTGCCCGCTCGTAGGAGCGGGCAGCTTCCGCGAAACGCCCATTACGTTCCTCGTATTGTGCCTGCTCCACGTAGCTCTCGGAAAGTTCCATGCTGGCAATTTCCTGAACTTCGGCGAGGCGCTGCGCCAATGTCGTATCTTCGGGGGCAAGCTGCACCGCGATGCGCAGGGCGTTGGCGGCGGACACGGGCTTGTTCTCACTGATGGCGGCGTCCGCCGCGTGGATGTAGCGCTGTACGTGTTCGGACTTGGCCTGCTGCATGCGCTGGTCGTAGCGGCGGCGCAGGTCATCGCTCACCCGCTCGCGCATCTGCTCGGCGGACTCCGCCTGGGACGCAGCCGTTGGCGGGAGCGAGCTGCCAGTAAGAGGGGCGGTGCTGCGCCCGAGCTTTCGCGCCAACGCCCTGCGGCGCGCTTCCGGATCGCTAGCTGCCGGCGGCGCTGTCGAGGGCATCGGTGGAACGAGGGTCTCGATGCGTTCGACCAGGCGCGCCTCTTCCTCGATGCGACGGCGAGCCCGCGCCAGCTCCGCCTCCTGCAGAGCGTCATCCGCCAGCAGGCGCTCGAGGTCGCGATTCCTGCGCTGCGTTTCGAGGTAAGCGTCGTACTCTTCCCGCGCCTGCGCTCGCGAGAGTACGTCGTGTGCGAGCGTGAGCCGGGCGAAGACTTTCTCGAGCTTCGTTTTGAAGCTCCCGAGGCTCTTGCCGAAGTAACGGTCCGGATGAAATACCCCGACGATCTCGTAGTAGGAGAGCACGTCGAGCCGGTAATAAAAGTCGAGAATTTTCCGTTTCTTCGGGAGGTCGAGATCGACTTGCTCGTCGAGCTCGCCTGGATCGTACAGAGCAGCGGCGGGATGATTCAGCGCCCCGCGGTCCGGCTCGGTTTCGATGGCGGCCTGAAGGCGCAGCGCCGGACTGGACGCACGCGGCGTGGGGCGCGCGCTCAGGCGCACGGAAGTCATGTCGAAGCGCACTGCGCCGAGTCTCTCGAGCGTTCCAAGCGCTGCGCGCACGCGTTCGGGAGCGAGCCCGGTGGACGACACGATGTCCGCTTCCGAGGTGAGTCCGTCGATGCGCGACAGCACGTACGCCTCTTCCGGACCGATGGGCAAAGCACGCGTTTCCACTCCCTGAACGAGTCGTGGAATGCGTGAGCCGAGGATGGAGTCCACGATCAGGATCTTACTGAATCCGCACTCGCTCAGGGGGTCAGCTCTCACCCAGGGGTCGAGCCATCCAGAGCCAGTGTTCGGCGGCGCCGCGGATCGCGCGGTCCAACCCGTTTGCGACGCTCTGCGTCATATCCTTGCTCGGGTCGACCACGAGCGGCTCGAGCCGCAGTTTGAAGCCGTTTCCGGCTAAATTGGGCTGCAGCGTGCCGATCATCAGCGCGCTGTTCAAACGCAGGGCGAGCTGGCTGGGGCCGATCGGCATCGGTTGTAGGTGTCCGAGCCAGCGAGTCGGTACGGCGCGCACCCGGCTGGCGAGATCCGGCAGAAAGCCCACCGCGCGGCCCGAGCGCAGCGCTCGCACGATGGCCACGTCCGCTCCAGGAGCACCGCGATGAATCACTTCGATGCCGCGCGCCACACGGTGCTGATCGACGATGCGCGACAACCTGCGATCGTAACTTTCCCTAACCACGATCACCGGACGAAAGCCATGCTCGGCGATCGCCGCTGCGAGCCACTCGAATGGACCGAGGTGCGCGCTGACGAACACCACTCCACGGCCGGCGGCACGGGCAGCCGCCAATGCATCCAGCGCGTCCTCTGCGACGTGCACGTGATCGCGCGCGCGAAAGCTCGCGCGTCGCAGCAAGAGCGTGCGCGTCAGGTTTTCACCAGCGTTGATGAAGCTCCGGCGAGTGAGCGCGTTCACCTGCAGCTCGTTCAGCTCGGGACACGCCGTCGCCAGGTTCCTGCGCGCGATCTGGCGACTCTGCCCGAGCAGCGCGTGGGCAGAGCGGCCGAGCGCGCGGCCTGCGCGCAAGAGCAGGCCGCGTGGCAGGCGATCGGCCAGCGCCAGCAAGGCGCAGACCGCGGCGTAGATCAGGTGGTTCTTCAGCGCTTGCAGCCTGCCCCAGCGCGTGCCCGTGCGAGC
>DATHEN010000171.1:0-5575 GCA_035318565.1 Polyangiaceae bacterium | reverse complement strand
GCGGGAAGCGGCGGCTCCGCCGGCGATGCTTCGCAATTGCCGTGCGAGACCAACGCGGAGTGTAGCCAGCTCGACGCGGACCAACCGTATCGCTGCGTGAAGCCCGAGGGCACGTGTGTGGCTCTCAAAACCGAACAGTGCCGGCTCGTGTACGATGGCAAAAAGCAGCAGAGCAGCCGAGATCACACCGATCCGAATGCGATCTTTCTCGGTGCCTTCGCCAATTATGGTTCCACGCCTGGCGAGGGACACGACATCTTCAACTATCGCTTCGCGCTCTCCGAGCTGAGCGGCACGAACGTGCAAGGCGTGCCGGGCCCGAACGCCACTTTTCGCCCGATCGTGCTCGTGGTCTGCGACAACGCCGACAGCCGGCCCGATCGCGCGGATATCGTGGCGCAAGGCCTCGAGCACCTCGTGAATCGCGTGCGCGTGCCCGCGATCCTCGCTGCGCTGCGCGAAGAAGATCTGCTGCGCAACTTCGGCACGTTCGGGGTCGGCAAGGGGACGTTCTTCTTGAGCCCGTTCGGCGCCAATCGCCAGCTCGCGGATGCGCCGGACGAAGACCTTCTGTGGCACATGTTGGGCTTGCCCGAGCAGCTCGCGCCCGCCTACGTGGCGCTGCTGAAGCGGCTGGAAACTCGGCTGGGCGAGCAGCGCTCGCTCACGACGATCAAGGTGGCGGCGGTCTCGAGCAACGAAGGTTTCGACACCGAGCTCAGCCGCATCGTTTTGCGCGACTTGCGCTTCAACGGCGACAAGAACGTGACAACGAATCAGACAGAGGGAAACTTCCTGCTGCAAACTTTGGACGCGGGCACGGACCTGACCGCAGCCACCAATCGCATCATCGAGTTTCGCCCTCATGTCGTGATTTCATTGGCCGGCGAAGCTTTCACCGATCCGATGCTGCCCAACCTCGAAACCGAGCTGGGGGTCGACGCCACGTACTTCGTGCTCTCGCCGGTGAACGCCGGTTCGCTGAACAGGTCCGTGAAACCGATGTTGCGTACGACCCTCGCGATCCGGCCGAATGTCACCAAGCGCTACTTCGGCATCAACGTCGCAGGAGCCGAAGACAAGAGCCTTTACAATGACTATCTCGGCCGGCTCCACCGCGACTTCCCGAACGCGCGCGAAGGTACGGAAAACTACTACGACGCGATGTACTTCCTCGTGTACGCCCTGCACGCGGGCAATCCGCTCGGAAACGTCGTAGGCACCAATCTGCCGAACGGTATGCTGCGTTTGCTCAGTGGCAGCCAGCAGTACTCGGTCGGGCCCGACGACCTGGCGTCCGTGTACGGAACTCTCGCCGTATCCGGCAATCGCATCAGCCTGAACGGCACGCTCGGACCACCGGCTTTCGACGCGGCAACGGGGGTGCGTATCAGCAAGGGCTCGGTGTTCTGCTTCGCGTCCGTTCCCAGCACCGAGCCGGAGGTTACCGAGGAGAACGACGTGCTTCGCCTCGACAACTCCGGCGCGCTACAATTTTCGATGGGGTACACCACTGCGAACGCGCCCTGCTTCGACAATGACACGGACCTGTGACGCGCGTGCTCGGCGCTTGCTCGGCCGCGCAACGTACGTCGCCGCAGCGCTGACCGCGGCGTGCGGAGATGGCGCGCCACTCGAGCAGGCTCGAGTCCAGGAACGTCGAGCCGAGCTATTCGGCGCGCAGCCCTCACCGAGTGGGACTACGGACGATGCCGTGTTGCTCCTGCACAGCAGCGCCGCGGGCGACGTCAGCTGCACGTCCACGCTCGTCGCACCGAACTTGGTCGTCACCGCGCTTCACTGCGTCGCCCGAGCAGGCGCGCCCGGGTTCAATTGCACCAAAGAGGGCGAGCTCGTACCCAATCCGATCGGCGCCGGCACTCTGGGCTCGCACCTCGATCCCGCGAGCATCGAATTTCATGCCGGCGAGCGCGTCAGCGCCGAGCCCGTGGCTCGCGGCATCAAAATCCTCTCCACGTTTTCCGAAACCGTTTGCAAAAACGACATCGCATTCGTGGTGCTCGATCGCGAGCTCGACTTACCGATCCGGCCGATCCGGCTGCGCAAATCGACCGCAATCGGTGAGAGCATGACGTTCATCGGTTACGGTCTCGACGAGCAACGCATCGCCAACTGGCGCGATCGTCCGCGCAAGCGTTTGCCCGGTCAGCTCGTGAAAGACGCCGGCCCCGATTCGGTGCAACAGGGCGTCCAGAACGCCCCCCCGCGCACGCTCATATTCGAGGGCCCGTCGTCGTGCCTGGGCGACAGCGGGGGGCCTGCCTTGAGCGAGGACACTGGCGCTGTCGTGGGCGTGTTCTCGACGCTCAGCAGCGCCCTGTGCAGCGTGCGAGGGGTGCTCACTTATACACGGGTGTCGCCCTTCGGCGTCCTCGCCGACCAGGCGTTCGCCGCAGCCGGACAACCCGCCTGGCTCGACGGCGAACCCGACCCACGTCTGACGCCGAACGGCGCCAGCTGCGCGGAAGCGCACGAGTGTCAGAGCGGCGCCTGCGCGCGCGGGCTTTGCGCCAGCGCCTGCAGCGCGGACGCGCCGTGCCCGGGAGGCTACACCTGCGAAGCGGAGAGCTCTGCCTGCGTGAAGGAGCCGACCAACCGAGAGCCCCAGTCCTGCTCCGTCGCCGTGCAATCCAGCCGCAAAGACGTCGCGGCCCTGTTCCTCCTGACACTCTGTGCCCTCGCCCGCGCGCGGCGCCGCTCGAGATACCGCTAGTATGACGGAGCCGAGGTACTAGCGCCGACCTTCTAGCGGGTCGATCGCCCCCGGCGGCGGCGCGGGGCTCGGGCGAGCCGAAGATTTGGAGCGCGGCACTCCCGGCCGTGTCGAGCGCGGCCGAGCGCGAGACGCAGGCGCAGACGCAACCGGCGCCTTGCCGGCATCGATTGCGTCCCCGTGATCGCTGACAGCCCGCACGTCGGGCGCGACTACCGCGGGGCTCACGGGACGCACCACGCGCTCGTCGAGCGGCAGGGAATGCTGCGCCGGCAGCTCGGGCGGCAGCGCTTCCGGCGCCAGATTCGGTTGCGGCTTGCGCATACTCCAGACGGCACCAGCGCTGATCAGTGCGATCAACGCGCCGCCCGCGGCCCAGCGCCAAATCTGCCCGCGCTCGTGCGAGGGCTCCCGCGGCTGAGACGCAGAAAGTTTTCCCACGTCCCCACTGTCCGCATGCACGGTGGCGGAATCGATCCTGATTTTTGAATCGGCGGGCAGTGGCGTGGAGACCACGCGCGGCGCCAGTGAAGCGCTACGGCGCATCCCGGAAATGCGTGAAATGATCGCTCCCGACGTCTCTGGAGCGTGGGGCATCAGCGCTTGTGCGAACTCCGCCACGTACTGGAAGCGCCGCGCCGGCTCCTTTTCCAAGCACCGCGCCACGATCTCGGCCACGGCACTCGGCACGTCGGGACGTACTTCTCGAAGCGGCGGCGGAGGATCCGATACCACGGCGGCCAGCACGGACATGGCCGTGTCCGCCGTGAACGGCAGGCGCCCGCTGAGCAGCTCGTACAGAATTACTCCAAGCGACCAGATGTCCGTGCGCGCGTCGACCGTCTTCGGTTTCCGCACCTGCTCGGGTGACATGTAGTACGGCGAGCCGATCAGCGATTGCGTGGCGGTCAGATTCGGCGCTGGACTGCCGTCGTCGCCGAGAAGCGCCTTGGATATGCCGAAGTCCAGGACCTTCACCAGCGGCGAGCCATCGGCATGCTGCGATAGGAACAAGTTGGCCGGCTTGAGATCGCGATGCACGATGCCCAGAGAATGCGCCTCGGCGATGGCTTCACTGGCTTGCAGTACGTAGTCGATCGCTTGCTGCAGCGGTAAGCTGCCTCGTACGTCGAGCTCGGCGGCCAAATCGTGGCCATCGAGGTATTCCATGACCATGTAGGGCGTGCCGTCGTCGAGCTTACCGACGTCCAAAACGCGGGCGACATGCTCGCTGCGGATCTTCACCGCCGCGCGTGCTTCCCGCAAAAACCGCGCTACCGGTTCTTCCAGCACGGCGAGCTCCGGCATCAAGAGCTTTATGGCAACACGCTGCTCGAGCTGGGTGTGGGTGGCTGCAACCACGTACCCCATGCCGCCCTTACCGAGCACACGCTCGACGCGATACTTGCCGGCGAGCAGCTCCCCGATCTCGACCACCCGAACCGTATACCACGCCCACCGCAAGGCTTTGGCTGCCGCTCGCCGAAACTCCGAATGCCGCCGGGATGGGCCGCGAACTAGCCCCAGCAGCGGTGAGCCGCATTTCAGCCGGGTAGTGATCTATACTCGCGCGCACTCCAATGCGCGTGCTGCCCTGCTTACGGCTAATTTCGTGCGCAACGCTGGCTGCTCTCGGCAGCGCGCTCGGCCAAGGATGTAGTGACGAGGAGGTCAATGTACCTGTTTCCGATGCAGGCACGGACCGAACCCTGCCCGACGGCAGCGCAGGTTCTGGCGGAAGCGGAGGCACGGATTCAGGCTCCGACGGCTCTCACACGGGTTCGGATCGCGACGCTCGCAGCGACAGCGAAGCCGGCTTCGACGCGGGACCGCTGGCTATCTGCCTGCGCCTTTCGGGCAGCGCCGAACACGAGCAAATGCTGTCGCGCTTCACGCCGCTCTATCTCGCTGCCTTGCGCAACGACTGCCGCCTGACACGACTCACGCAGCCCCCGCGCGCGACCACTCTTCCCGATTTCGGCAATCAGCTGCGCCAGTTCAACTTCAGCTTCTGGGGCTGTGACTCACGTCCGTTGAGCGGTTTCGACATCGTGTACCAGCCGCAGACTTTGACGGCTCTCGACATCGCAGCACTGATTGACTCTTACGTCGGCAGCGCGCGCACGGTGCTCAGCCTGAGTCCGACGGAAGAGCTCGCCATGCGTGCCGAGCTCGGACGTCTCGGTGCACTCGCTCAGACTTCGAACGCCGCGACCTACACGTTTGCGGATTGTGACGCCGGTCGCGAAGACGGGGGTGACGCCTCCAGCGATGCTACCGCCGACGCGAGCGTGGATGCCGACACGGAGGACGCAGCTGACGCCGAGAGTATCGACGAAGATGGAGGAGACGCGTGAAGCACGTCGGCGCCGCGTTGCTGCTGGTGTGCGCTCTCGCGAGTAACAGCGCCGGCGCTCAATCGAGCACCGACGCAGTGCTCGCAGAAACGTTGTACCGCCAAGGCCGCGAGCTGATGGCCGCAGGCAAGGCGGCCGAAGCGTGTCCGAAGTTTGCCGAGAGCCACCGCCTGGATCCCGCAACGGGCACTCAGCTCAACTTGGCCTCGTGTTACGAGGCCGTCGGCAAACTCGCGAGCGCCTGGCTCGCCTACACGGAAGCCGCCGTCACCGCGCGCCGCGACGGCCGCGTCGATCGGGTGCGCTTCGCGGAAGAGCGCATTGCGCTGCTCGAACCGAAGTTGTCCCGGTTGACCATCAACGTCAGCCCGGGCGCGGACGCAGCAGGTCTGGAAGTGCGCTTGAATGGAGCTCTGCTTGGCGCGGCATCGCGCGGAGTTCCGAGCCCGGTGGATCCGGGCACCTATCGCATCGAAGCCACGGC